>NZ_WVTE01000248.1:0-37436 GCF_009939605.1 Rhodococcus sp. YH1
GCGAGCTCGACCGCTTCGCGCAGCAGGTTCTCGGCACGGCGGCCCGTCCCGCGGTGATGCCCATGGACGCCTGGCGTGAGGGCGACAAGTTCGTCGTCGAGTTCGATCTGCCCGGCGTCGCCGAGGATTCGCTCGACCTCGACGTCGAACGGAACGTGCTGACGGTGCACGCAGAGCGGCCGGCACGCGACCAGAGTCAGGAGATGGTGGCTGCCGAGCGCCCGCGCGGAGTGTTCAGCCGGCAGCTGTTCCTCGGCGAGAACCTCGACACCGACAACATCGAGGCGACGTACGACGCCGGCGTGCTGAGGCTGACGATCCCGGTCGCGGAGAAGGCCAAGCCGCGCAAGATCGAGATCGCGGTAGGCGACAAGAAGGCGATCGACGGCTGATCCGTCCGAGGCGTGTCCCCGGGAGACGACCATGGACGAACTCGACCTGATTGCCGAACCGCCCGTCGGGCAGCCGCCCACCGTCGACGGCGTGGACCTCGAGCTGCTCCTGCTCGATCTCGAGCTGGAGATGCTCGAGTGGCCCCGGCCGCGACGACCGGTGGCGGACCCGAGGTGCCGGACCGCCGCGGTCCGTCGTCCGCGGGGCGCGGCGCGCACCGCGGGACCGCCGGGTCGAGCCGGGACGCGGGCTCCGGGGGAAGTGGTTGCCACGCAGCGCTCTCCTCCGGTCCGTACCGGATCGGCCCGCCGAAGCCACGTAGTAGCGAAAGGACGGTGATACGACATCGCAGCAGAGTCGCCAGGCGTTGACGTGCGTGCCGCCCGCCCGGACGGCAGCCACGAGGCGCTGAGCGGGGCACCGGCCCGGAGCCGGTGACCGGGCAGCGCACCGCCGGTATTCGGCACACACAGTGCGGGCCGCACCCGATCATCGCCGACGCCCGGCCACCCGCCGTTCGTACCCATCCACGAGGCGGGTGGCCGGGCGTTCGCTCCTGTCACGCGCCGTCACGCGGTTCGGCGTCGACAACGGAAGAGAAGGGCGGGGCCGTGTCCGGCAGGGAACCCGATCTCTACGCCGTGCTGGGCGTGCCCGGGTCTGCCGGGCAGGCGGAGATCACCGCGGCCTTCCGTCGCAAGCTCCGCGAGCACCACCCCGACCTCCGCAGCCCGGATGTCCCTTTCGGTCCGGATCCGGACGAGCAGCTGCGCAGGATCGTCGCGGCCTACGCCGTCCTGCGCGATCCGCACCGCCGCGCGGAGTACGACCGGCGCCGTGCCGACACGGCCCCCCGGCCCTCCGCGCGGACCGTCCGGGTGACCGTGCGTCGCTCGGACCCGCCCCCCGCGGCGGATCCGCCCATCCGGGCCGGACCCGTCCGTCGCCACCGGTGACGGCGCCGCGCGGGCGCTTCCCCCGAGCGAATGTATCGCTCACTCGATCAGTCCGACAGCATGGTTCATTCGCTCGGGTCAGGCGTACGAGGTTCGTACTTGCCTCCGTAGGCGAGGGCCAGCAGGGTGCGCGCCCCGTACACCAGGGCTCGTTCGTCCAGTTCGAAGTCGGGCTTGTGGAGATCGTGTCGCGGACTCGTCCCGTCCCAGACTCCCAATCGCGCCATGGCCCCCGGGACGTGCTCGAGATACCACGCGAAGTCCTCGCCGCCGCTGGACTGCCCCGCCTCGGCCAGATTCTCCAGGCCCACCACGGATTCGATCGCGGCGAGCATCTCGGCGGTTGCCTCGGCGTCGTTGACCACCGGCGGCACGCCCTGCACGTAGTCCAGTTCGTGGTCCACCGCGTAGGGTGCGAGCAGTTCCGCGACGCTGCGCCGCACCAGCGGCTCGACCGTCGCCCACGTCCGATGCGACGCGCTGCGCAGCGTGCCCACCAGTTCACCGGACTCGGGGATGGCGTTGCCGACGTGGCCGGCGTGGATCCGGCCCCATGTCAGCACGGTGGCGGTGCGGGCGTCGAGGCGCCGATCGAGCACCGACGCCAGCCCGGTCACCAGCACGCCCGCCGCGTGGATCAGGTCGCCGGTCAGGTGCGGGCGGGCCGAGTGGCCGCCGGGGGAGGACAACCGCACCGTGAGAACGGCCCCGGACGAGGTGATCGGCCCGGCGCGGGTGGCGAGCTTGCCCGCCTCGAGCTGGGGGGCGCAGTGCAGGGCGAAGATCCGGGACACCCCGGCGAGGCCACCCGCGGCGACGACCTCGAGCGCACCACCGGGGGTGGTCTCCTCGCCGGGCTGGAAGATCAACCGCACCCGCTGCGGGGGCGGATCCGCCGCGAGCACGGCGGCCGCCTCCAGCAGCATCGCGGTGTGGGCGTCGTGCCCGCACGCGTGGCACACGCCCTCCACGGTCGACGCGTACGGCAACCCGGTGGTCTCGGTCAGCGGCAACGCGTCGAGGTCGGCCCGCAACCCGATGCATCCGGTGGTGTCCGGGCCGACGTCGCACCACAGGCCGGTGCCGCCGGGCAGCGTCACCGGGTCCAGCCCGAGCGAGACGAGCTGATCGCGCACCAGCGCGGTGGTCCGGAACTCCGCGAACGACAGCTCCGGGTGGGCATGCAGGTCCCGTCGCCAGGCGACGAGGCGGTCGTGGTCGATCCTCATCCGTCGAGAACTCCGTCGGTTCGGTGACATCTACGGGCCGGCCGTACCGAGCCGGCTCGTCAGCCAGTTCACCATGGCCTCGGCGAGCACGTCCCTGTTCTCGCGTTTGACGATGTCGTGGCCCTCGTCGTCGAACAGGAGGAACTCGGCGATCCCACCCCGGTCGCGTACCGCGGCGACGATCTGCTCCGACTCGCTGACCGGCACGTTGGTGTCGTGCGCCCCGTGCACCACGAGCAGGGGTGCCCGCAGTTCCGCGATCCGATGGATGGGGGAGAGCTCGCGCAGCAGTTCCCGGTCGTGCACCGGATGCCCGTACTTGGGGTAGGCCGCCGCCGCGATCCACGGCTCGGTGTTGGCGTAGAAACTCTCGAGGTCGCTCATCCCGCAGATCGCTATCCCGGCGGCGAACAACTCGGCGTGGAAGGTCAGCGATGCCAGCGTCAGGTAGCCGCCGTACGATCTGCCCGCGCACGCCACCCGGGCGGGATCGGCGATGCCGTGGTCGACGAGGTACTGCACGCAGTCGGCCACGTCGTCGATCCCGGCGAACCGCCCGTAGCGGTCGTCGGCGTGCATGAACGTCCGCCCGAAACCGCCGGACCCGCGCACGTTCGTCCCGAAGACCGTGAATCCCGCCGCCACGATCGCCGGGTAGTAGTCGCTGTATCCGGGCCGTTCCTGGGCTTCCGGTCCGCCGTGGAAGTACAGCAGCACCGGGCCCGGGCCGCTGCCCTGCGCCCGATACAGCCAACCCGAGAGCGGCGTCCCGTCCCGTGCCGGGAACTCGAGCAGCGTCGGCAGATCGTCGTCGTCCATCCGGGTCCGCGCGGCCTCCGCGGGGCCCCACTCCCCGGTCCGCGGATCGACGATCTCCACCGAAGGCGGCATTCCGGGACCCTGCACGGTCACCGCCAGCAGCGAGCCGTCCGCGCTGATGCTCAGTTCGGACGCCACCAGTCCGGGCAACCCGAGGGGGTCGTCGAGCGAGCCGTCCGCCAGGTGCAGGATCTGCAACTGGCTCAGACCCTTGTGGTTCCACAGCAGGGCTACCGTGCTGTGGTCGTCGCTCACGGCGAACTCGTCGAGATCGCCGTCCTCCCGCTCGGCCAGCACCCGGTACGACACGCCCTCCGACGACACCGCCACGCCCAGCAGCCGCGCGAACTCCGCGCCGTTGTCGCTGCGCACCAGCGACCGCAGATATCTCTCCGGTTCGCCGTCGCTGGACGCCCACGGCGAACGAAGCTGGTCCACCACGCCGAGCAGCCGATGGTCGTCGAGAATGACCCCGGCGTCCGTGGTGGAACCGACGTCGTTGGGCAGCAGCGCAATCCGCGTGCCGTCCTCGTGCAGCAGCAGCAACTCCCGGTGGCCGCGTGGACCGACCCGCAGCAGCGCCGACCCCGACCACGCGTCGACGAGGTGACCGCCGACGCGGCGATCGAGCACCACGGTGTCCTGGGTGTGCGGGTCCACCAGCCGGGATTCCGCCACCCCCTCCTCGTCGGTGGCGACCGTCGCCACCCGGTTCCCGTCCCACCCGACGACTTCCGTCGAGGAGTCCCCGGCCGACCCGAGGCGGCGGGCGCCGCGGTCGTCGGGGTCGGTGCTCACCACCCATACCTGGGTGCGCGTACCGGCGTCGGGCGCCACCTCGCACGCCAGCCAACGGCCGTCCGCCGAGTGCATGATCCGGGTGACCGGCCCGTCCACCGGCAACTCGACCCACCGCGCCGCGCTCGTGGCGCGGCCGGACAGGAACCGCTGCACCGCACGGGGATAGCCGCCGTCGTCGACGAGATGAGCGATCGCCGTGCCGTCCGGCGCGACCGACGCACCCGACGTGAAGCGGATGTGGCGCGGCTGTGCCGCCGCGGCGGTCGTCGCGGCATCCGGTGTTCGCGCCACCGGGGTCGTCTCCGTCTCGCCGCTCACAGCTGTTCCATTTCCTGGAGCCACATTTCCAGCAGGGCCACCTGCCACAGGGCGTTCGCCCCGAGGGTGGTGCGATGCCGGTTCGGGTCGGCGAGCAGCGCGTCGAGTGCTTCGGGCCGGTACAGCCCGCGGTCGCGGGCGCTCCGGCTGTGCAACGCATCGCGCACCAGGGTCAGTACGTCCCCGTCGAGGTGCCGGATGCCCGGCACCGGGAAGTAGCCCTTGGTCCGGTCGATGATCTCCGCCGGCAGGTGCTTGCGGCTCGCCTCCTTGAGGACGCCCTTGCCGCCGGAGGCCAGCTTCAGTTCGGGCGGGCAGGTCGCGGCCAGTTCGACGAAGTCGTGGTCGAGGAACGGCACCCGCCCCTCGAGGCCCCACGCCATCGTCATCGTGTCGACCCGCTTGACCGGGTCTTCGATCAGCATGACCGTCGTGTCGAGACGCAGCGCCGCATCGACCGCCGTCGCCGCCCCCGCCGCGGCGTGCTGCTCGGCCAGGAACTCGCCACTCGCGTCGTGATCGAGGGAGTACCGAGGGTCGAGCAGCGCGACGATGTCGGCGTGGGTACGGTCGGCGAACACCTTCGCGTACGCCTCGGCGGACCGTTCCCGGGCCACCTCCGTCAGCGGCGGATACCAGTCGTAGCCGGCGAGGATCTCGTCGGCGCCCTGCCCGGACTGCACCACCTTCACCGACTTGCTCACCTCCTCCGACAGCAGGTAGAACGCCACGCAGTCGTGGCTGACCATCGGCTCGCTCATCGCCGCCACGGTCTTCGGCACCGCCGGCAACAGCCGGGACGAGTCGATGTGGATCTTGTGATGGACGGTGCCGAACCTCCGCGCCACGAGATCGGAGTAGACATACTCGTCCCCGGATTCGCCACCGGCCGGATCGAATCCGATGCTGAACGTGGCCAGGTCTCGCTGGCCCTGCTCCGCGAGCAACGCCACGACCAGGCTCGAGTCGATGCCTCCCGAGAGCAGCACCCCCACCGGCACGTCGGCGACCATTCGCCGGCTCACCGCGGTCCGCAGCGAATCCAGCAGTGCTTCCTGCCAATCCACGGCCGTCCACGTCGTCCGCGCGGGGTCCCGCGTGAATGCGGGCTCCCAATAGCGGTGCTCGGTGCTGCCACCGTCGGGCTCGATCACCCGCACGGTCGCCGGCGGCAGCTTCCGGATCCCCCGCAGCATCGTGTGCGGTGCGGGCACCACCGAGTGGAAGCTCAGGTAGTGGTGCAGCGCGACGCGATCGACGGTGGTGTCGACCTCGCCGGCGCGGAGCAACGCCGGCACGGTGGAGGCGAAGCGCAACCGTCCCGGGCCCTCCGCCAGATAGAGCGGCTTGATGCCGAGCCGGTCGCGGGCCAGGGTCACCGCGCCGGTGTCGGTGTTGTGCACGGCGAATGCGAACATGCCCTTGAAGTGCTGCACGCATTCCGCGCCCCAACGGTGGAAGCTCTTGAGCACCACCTCGCTGTCCGCCGTCGAGAAGAACCGGTAGCCGGCCCCCTCCAGTTCCGAGCGCAGCTCCCGGTAGTTGTAGATGCACCCGTTGAAGACCAGTGCCAACCCGAGCTCACTGTCGATCATCGGCTGGCTGCCGCGCGCCGACAGGTCGATGATCGTCAGCCGCCGATGCCCGAACGCCACCGATCCGCGCGCGTGGAGGCCGGCCGCATCGGGGCCCCGGGCGCTCATGGCGTCGGTCATCCGCCCGACCGCGGCCACGTCCGGGGGAGCCCCGTCGAAGCGCATCTCCCCACACACACCGCACATCGTGCTCTCCTTCCGGCTCACGCCCTCCGGTTATTCGTCGCTGCCCGCGCCGCGTGGGGGACCGAGCACCCAGGTGTCCTTCCCCCCGCCGCCCCGGGACGAATTGACGACCATGCTCCCGATGGGGGCCACCCGGGTCAGCGCCGCCGGAGCGACGTGGGCACGCACCGACGGCCCCTCGGCCCGAAGATGAACGAATGCGCGCAGGTCGATATGGTGCGGAAACAGGCCGCTCCCGTCGAACGTCGGATGCGTCGACAACGGCACGACCTCCTGCGCGACGTATCGCTCCGGGTGGGTGAGCAGGTCCCGACGCCGCTCCAGCAGTTCGTGTCGCGACGCTTCCGGGCCGATGGTGATTCCGGCGCCGCCGAACCCGTCGATCGGCTTGACCACCAGCTCCGCCAACCGGTCGAGGACGTAGTCGCGTTGCTCACGCTCGGCGCACACCCACGTGGGTACCTGCTCGAGGATCGGCTTCTCGCCGAGGTAGTACTCGATCATTGCCGGCACATACGAATAGACGGCCTTGTCGTCCCCGACCCCGTTCCCCAGGGCGTTGGCGATCGTCACGTTGCCGACCTGCAGCGCGGCCCGAAGCCCCCTGCGCAGCGGGTGCCCGTCGTGCCCGATCGAGGACAGCAGCATGTCCTCGTCGAGGCGGACGTACAGCACGTCCACTCGCGTGGCCTCGCGGCCCCGGTGTCGGTACACGACGTCGTCGCGTACCGACAGTTCCCCGGTCAGCACGAGGGGCAGTCCGGACTTCTCGGCGAGCAACCGGTGCTCGAACCATGCCGAGTCCTTCCACCCGGCGCTGAGCAGCGCCACGGAGACGTCCGGTCCCGCGGCCGCGGCGGGCGCCGCCGCCTGCAGCGTCTGCCGCGTCATCTCCGGCATCGAGTCCACGGACATCACGTCGGCCGGCATGCCGAGGGCCCCGAGGAACCGGGTCGTCATCGCGCGATGCGCCATCGCATACCCCACGCCCGACGGCACCCGCAGGTTGTCCTCGAGCACCACGAAGTCGCCCGGGCCCGTGCTGACGAGGTCGATCCCGCAGATGTGGGCGCGCACCGGGGGATTTGCTGCGGCGGCCCCGGTGGCCCGATAGCCCGGGGCACGGTCGAGCAACTCGGAGGGAATCACCCCGTCCCGCACCGCGGCCTGCTCGCCGTAGATGTCGCCGAGGAAGGCGTTGAGGGCCAGGGCGCGTTGCTGCAAACCCGGGACCAGGTGCGACCATTCGGTGTGCGGGACGATGCGCGGGACGATGTCCATGGGAAAGACCTGGGCACGATCCTCGCCGCTCACCCGGAACGTCACGCCGTCGACGCTCTGTTCCCGGTCGATGGACTCCTGGATGCGGCGCAGTTCGGCCGCACCGACCCGCGCCACCGCGGCCAGGACCGCCTCGTACTCGCGACGTGGACGCCCGCCGACCTCGACGGCCTCGTCGTACCGGTCGTCCACGTCGCCCGCTCGCAGCGGAACGTAGCCGTGGAGCAGGGTTGCACCGGGATCGGCGATCTCCGGCACCGCGCGCACGCGCCCCGCGGTTTCGTCGAGAAGCAGATCCACCACGTCGGTCAGGCGGCCCCGTCGGCGCAGCACCCGCCGCTGGCGGGCGGCCGAACTGCCGACCTGCAGGGCGGTCTCCGCGAGCTCCGACACCAGGGCCCAGTCGTCGTTCCCCTCGAGCTGGGGCCGGAGCGACCGGATCAGTCCGTCGACGATCTCCCGTGCCGGCCGCGGGGTGGCCGACTGCACGTCGACCAGAGGACCCTCGAGGCCGGAGCGCGAGGCGCGCCACATGGCGGCGCGCACCAGGGTCGGCGAGACGTCGAGCCCCGGGACACCGGCCCGAAGGTCGGTCACCTCCCGATCGACCAGGGCGCGGAACAGCCCGGCTATCAGCGTGATCGTGTCCACCGACGGGCAGCTGTCGCACACGCGCAGCTCGAGGGTCGGATACCGGTCCGACGGGCGGAGATCGAAGTACACCATGCCCGGGTCGGTGATCACGCCGGTCGAGACCAGGTCCGCGATGAGCTTGTCGTACTCGGCGGCCGACGACACCGGCGCGGCCGGCCCGGTACTCGGCCACCGGATCCACACCAGGTTGCGGACGCTGGCATATCCGGTGTCCGTGCCGTCGGCCCAGAACGGCGAGCTCGCGCTCAGGGCGAGGAAGATCGGCAGGAACGGGGCGACCCGATTGGCGACCTGCACCGCCTCGTCCCGGTCGGGAATGTCCACGTGCACCTGGGTGCCGCAGATCAGCTGCTCGCGGGCCAGGAGCTGGTAGTCGGCCAGCATGCGGCGATACCGCGGCGTCTCGGTGACCTGCATCTCCGCGGGCACGGCCAGTGGGACCGCGCCCGCGGCGGCGATGCCGAGGCCGAGCTCGGCGGCGGTGTCGACGAGAACGGACCGGCGGTGCACCAGATCTGCGCGGAGACCCGCGAGATCCGGAAACACGCCGCTGTTGACCTCGACGACGCAGCGCTGCAGTTCCTCGACGTAGACGTCGCCGGGCAGGCGCGCGAGCAGTTCCGGGGCGCGCGGCGTGAGACGGCGGGTCTTCGCGTCGATGAGGTGGAATTCCTCCTCGACACCAAGCTTGCGGGCACCGCCACCGAACATGCGTTTACACGCTACGCGGCCCGGATCGTCCTCGCAGAAGGAAACCGCGGGTCACGGACACCAGCGTGGCCGTCGACCGTGTCCCCGCCCCGCGCGCCGGGGCGGGGGACTCGGAATCACCAGTCGTCGCCGGCCCCGATCACCGGGGCGGTCGCCGGCGGCACCTCGCCGATCACGGCGGTGGTGTTCGCCGCGGTCACCAGGATCGTCGGACGCGCCCGTCGCGGAGCGTCCTCGTCGGCGCGTCCGGTGCCCGGGACGGCGGCGGGGAGGGGATGACGTGCGGCCGCAGCTGCGGCCGTCACCGGAGCGGACGTGGGCGGTCGCGGGCCCGACGGCGTGCCGGTGAGACCCCCGCCCGCGGTCCCCAGCGCCACGGCGCCTCCCGCGCCCAGCGCCACGGCGCTTCCGGCGCCCGGTGCAACGGCGCCTCCGGCGCCCGGTGCCACGGCGCCGGTGCTCACCGGTGCGGTCGCGGCGGTCATCGTGGGGCCGGCGGTGACGGTGCCACCCCCGAACGCCGCGGCGTGCGTCTGCGCGGGAAGGTCGTCGGACACACCGACCGCGCCGGCGACGGTGTCCACGGCTCCCGTGGCCGCCGCTGCGACGTCGTCCGCAGCCGGCAGGCCGGGCGCGGCGACGGGGGCGGGCACGGCGATGGGTGCGGCGAGGGCGTTCATCGCCGTGGTGTAGCCGAGAAGCTCACCGCGGGTGCGCGCGACCACCGCCAGTGCCGCGGATACATGCTCGGCGGCGGCGGTGAGCAGCGCGATCTGACCCGGCGGCGTCAGCGCGACGGGCGCGGTCGCGGTGGCGAAGGCCAGGAAGGACTGGGCGATCCCGCCGAGTTCGACGTTGCCCCGCTCGACACTCGCGGTGGCGGCGCGCGTGACGGCCCCGATCTCGTCGCCCCGTTCGCTCAGCTCGACCGCGGTGACCTGGGCCTGGCGACCCTTGTCGAGCGCCGCCTCGGCGGGTGCGCCCTCCCACGAGTCCGGCAGCGCGTGCAGTGCCGTGCGGGCCAGCGACGCCGCGCCGTCGAGCATCCGCGACGACTGCTGCAGGACCGCCGACGGGTCGAGCGCGTCGACGATGCCGGTACCGAACAGGTCGCCGAGGTCGCGCAGTGGACGCAGCATTTCGTCGATTCCCGGCACTGCCGGAACCGGAAGAGACTGCAGCACTTCGGTTATCGCGTCGAGCTCGGGCTCGGGCGACCACGTCGGCGGGGCCGGCGGCGCGGGCAGCGGCAGGTCGAGGGCCGGGCCGGCGGGGGACGCGCGCAGCGCGTCGAGAACGGTGGGCGAGGCGACCGGCGTCTCCTGTGCGATCATCGCGCGCCCCCGAGTCCCGCGGCGACCGCGGCGTCGAGCGCCTCGTACCGGGCGGCGGCGTCGTGCGCGGCGACACCGCCGGACGCGTAGACGTATGCCAGCTGCGCGACGGTGCGGGTGTGCGCACCCTGTGTGACGGCGAACGCCGCGACGAAGTCCGCGCCGATCAGGCCCATGGCGGGGCTCAGCGACGAGACGTTGGCCTGCAGATCCATCGCGCCCGCGCGGGCGACCTCCTCCGCGGCGCGCAGGGATGTGCTGCCGAAGGCCCGGACCCCGTCGGGTACGACACGGACGCCGCCTCCCGTCGAGAACGAGCCGACAGCGTCGAGTAAACCGCTCATGATGACCCCCCAATCAGATTCGCGTGGGCAGCACTCTAACTCGAGTCGGCGACACGGGCGACGAGCGTGCGGGCGACGTCGCGCACGGGCTCTGCGGGCGCGGTGAATCCGAGCACGCGCAGCGCCGCCTCCGCCAGCACGTCGGGCAGGTCGGCGACGGCGTCCGTGCCCCGGTCCGCGCGGATGTTGATGGCGGATTCGACCAGCCGGAACGGCAGATCGGCGCGCGGGTCGTCGGCGTCCGCGCCGGCGCCGAGGCGGTCGAGGACGGCGACCGTGAGCCGCCGGTAGCACTCGCGCAGACCGGTCCGGGCGGTGTGGAACTGTGCGAAGCGCTCGGTGCGCACCTCCGGAAGCAGGTATAGCGCACCGAGATTCCAGCGTCCCGCGACGAGCTGCGCGGTGTCGAACAGCGCCAGGGCGTACAGCCGCGCCTCGGCGGGCGCGTCGTCGCCGAGGCGCTCGCAGAACGACAGGGTGGGGGCGACGGTCTGCTCGAGCAGCGCCGCGAGGATGTCGTCCTTGGTGGCGAAGTGGTTGTACAGGGAGGCCTGCCGGACGCCGACCGCCTCGGCCACGAGCCGCGTCGAGGTCGACGCGAATCCACGGGTGGTGAACAGTTCTGCTGCGGCGTCGAGAATTTCGGCGCGCGCGGTGGAACCGGGCCGGCGTGGCCGGTGCAGTCGGGGGCGTCCGGGACGGGCGTGGGTCACGTCCTCGACGATGGCACAGATCGGACGGTGACAGCGCCCCGGGCGGGCGGTGAGCAGACCGTCACACGGAGGAAACGTCGGTCACGAACTCGTTACGCCGCGGTCATTCGGACAAGACGTGACCTCGCGAAAACTGTCACTCGACAGTTTTTCGACGGTCACCCGGCCGCCGCCACCGCGCACAGAAACGGACACCGCCATGAGCCTGACGCTCACCCGGCCGGCTGCCGCTGCACCGACCGCCTCGCACCAGGACGCGGGCGACCTGGGCGAATTCGGCTACCAGCAGCAGCTGCACCGCAACCTCGGCAAGTTCGCCTCCTTCGCCGCCGGCTTCTCGTTCGTCTCCATCCTGACGACCATCTTCCAGCTGTTCGGCCTCGGCTTCGGCTTCGGCGGCCCCGCCTTCTTCTGGACGTGGGTGGTGGTCTTCGCCGGTCAGTTCATGGTCGCCCTGAACTTCGCCGAACTCGCGGCGCGCTATCCGATCTCCGGGGCGATCTATCAATGGGCCCGCCGGATGGGCGGCGAGGTGGTCGGCTGGTTCGCCGGCTGGTTCATGATCCTCGCCCAGATGGTCACCGCCTCGGCCGCCGCGATCGCCCTGCAGGTGGTCCTGCCGAACATCTGGAGCGGATTCCAGATCATCGGCGACGACCCGTCGCTGACCTCCTCCTCCGGCGCCGCCAATGCCGTCCTGCTCGGCTCGGTGCTGCTCGTGCTCACCACGATCATCAACAGCATCGGCGTGAACTGGATGTCGCGGATCAACAGCATCGGCGTCACCTGCGAGATCGTCGGTGTCGTCGCCGTGATCGGCATGTTCTTCACCCACGCCGTCCGCGGCCCGCAGGTCGTCCTCGACACCGGCGTCACCGGGGAGGCCCCCGGCTACGGCTGGGCGTGGATCGTCTCGGGCCTCATGGCCGCGTACGTCATGGTCGGCTTCGGCTCGGCCGGCGAACTCGCCGAGGAGACCCGCAACCCGCGGCGCGTCGCACCCCGCACCATCCGCCTCGCCCTGTCGGTCTCCGCCCTCGGCGGCGGCCTGATGATCCTCGGCGCCCTCATGGCCGCCCCCAGCCTCACCGACGGCCGCCTCGCCGCCGAGGGCCTGCCCTACGTGCTCGGCGCCATCCTGTCCTCACCGTGGGGCACGCTGCTCCTCGTCGACGTCGCCATCGCCGTGTTCATCTGCACCCTCGCCATCCAGACCGCCGCGTCGCGCCTGATCTTCTCGATGGCCCGCGACGAGCGCCTGCCCGCGTCGAAGATCCTCTCGCACGTCAACGCCCGCACCGGCACGCCCATCGCGCCGGCCGTGCTGATCGGCGTGGTGTGCATCGGCATCCTCGCGGTCAACATGGGCAACAGCGCGATCTTCGCGACCCTGTCGAGCGTGTGCATCGTGCTCATCTACCTCGCGTACCTGATGGTCACCGTGCCGCTGCTGCTGCGCCGGCTGCGCGGTTGGCCGCACGACGGCACGGCGACCGACGCCGACGGCGACCCGCTGTTCTCCCTCGGCCGATGGGGCCTGCCCGTCAACGCCCTCGCCGTCGCGTACGGCCTGCTGATGGTGATCAACCTGTCCTGGCCGCGCGCCGAGATCTTCAACCCGGACGGCACCATGCCGCTGCTGCAGTGGGCCGCACCGCTCACCGTCGCCGCCGTCGTCGCTCTGGGCGCCCTGTGCTTCCCGCGCCGCGCCGCGCACCCGAACCCCGTCACGATCGGAGCCTGAGATGACCGGCGTCCTCGACACCGCCACCACCCACGCCGCCAAGGCGCACGCCCGCGCGCAGGCCGGCACCGTCACCGACGGCATGCCCACCGTGCCCGCCACCGCGTACCCCACCCCGCCCGGCGGCCGCACCGCCGCCATGACCTGGGCGGAGACCGTGCCCGGCGGCCGTTACACCGGCAAGGTCCTCGCCCGCGGCACCCGGCTGCGGCTGCGTGACATCGACGGCGCCGCCTGCGCCCACCTGCTGCTCTTCCGCGCCGACGCCCCGCACGAGCGGCTCAACGTCGCCGACACCGTCAAGGTGCCGTGGCAGGCCTACCTCGGCGTCGGGCACCCGCTGCTGTCGGACCAGGGCCGGGTGCTCGCCACCGTCGTCGCCGACACCTCCGGCCGCCACGACGCCCTGTGCGGCACCACGAACCTCGCCGGGAACACGGCGAAATACGGGGCGGGCAGCCTGCATTCGCACGCCCCCGCCGGGCGGGAGCTGTTCACCGTCGCCGCCGCGAAGCACGGCCTCGCCCCGCGCGACCTGCCGCCGTCCCTGTCGTTCTTCCACGGCGTGCGCGTCGCGGCCGACGGGGCCCTGACCAGCACCGGCACCGCCGGCGCCGGAGCCTGCGTCGAGCTGCTGATCCACCTGCCGGTGATCGCACTCATCGCCAACACCGCCCACCCCCTCGACCCGGCACCCGGGTTCCCCACCACCACCCTCGAGGTGCTCGCCTGGCACGCCCCGCGTGACCTCGACACCCTGCCGAACACGGACCCCGAATACCGGCGCGCCGTCCTCAACACCGAGGACGCCTGGACTGCCGCCACCGGAACGGAGCACTGATCATGACCTCGACCCTCGACCTGCCGGCGCTCGTCCCCGGGACCGTGATCCGCGACGAGATCGCCGGCGCCCGCGGACCGTGGTCGGCCGTCGTCGCCGCCGGCGATGTGCTCACCATCGTCGATCTGCACGGCAACCAGGCCGTCGACACCCTGATCTACGACGCCCACGACACCACCGTCCGCTACAGCGCCGCCGCCACCGTCGCCGCGCAGGGCAACCTGTTCCTCACCGCCGGCTCGGTGCTGCGCGCCGCCGACGGCGAGGAACTGATGACCCTCGTCGCCGACGAGGTCGGCAACCACGACACCGTCGGCGGCGCCTGCTCGCAGGAGTCGAACACCCTGCGCTACGGCCACCACACCAAGCACCAGCACGCCTGCGTCGAGAACTTCCTCGTCGAGGGTGCCCGGTGGGGCCTGGGCAAACGCGACCTGGTGTCCAACATCAACTTCTTCATGAACGTGCCCGTCGACCCCGACGGCACCCTCGGCATCGTCGACGGACTCTCCGCGCCCGGCAAGCGCCTCGCACTGCGCGCCGACCGCGACGTGCTCGTCCTCGTCTCCAACTGCCCGCAGATCAACAATCCGTGCAACGGTTTCGACCCCACCACGGTGCGGATGATCGTCACCCGACCGGAGGCCCGACCGTCATGACCACCAAGATCACCGTCGACCGTCCCGGCATGCTCACCACGGTGCAGGACTATCCGGGCCGCACCGGGTACTGGCAGATCGGGGTCCCGCCCTCCGGCCCGATGGACGACCTGTCGTTCCGACTCGGCAACGCCGCACTCGGCAACCCCGAGGGCGCGGCCGGCCTCGAATCCACCAGGGCCGGGCCGGCCCTGCGCTTCACCGATGCCACCGAGGTGTGCGTCACCGGCGCCCCGGCGACCGTGACGGTGAACGGCACGGTGGTCCCGCAGTGGCGTCCCGTCACCGTCCCCGCCGGCGGCGTGCTCGACGTCGGCGCCGTCGCCGGCCCCGGCCTGCGCGTGTACGTACTCGTCGGCGGCGGACTCGACGTCCCCGAATTCCTCGGCAGCGCAGCCACCTTCACCCTCGGAAGGTTCGGCGGCCACGAGGGCCGCACCCTCACCGAGGGCGACGTGCTCGTCGTCGGGGAGGTCGCGACCGGCGCGGCCGTCCCGGTGCCGGCCGAACACGTGCCGGCCATGACCGCCCGCTGGGAGATCGCCGTCACCGAGGGCCCGCACGGCGCTCCGGAGTTCTTCACCCGCAGCGACATCGACACGCTCTACGCCACCGACTACGAGGTGCACTTCAACTCCGACCGCACCGGCGTGCGCCTGACCGGGCCGAAGCCGCAGTGGGCACGCACCGACGGCGGGGAGGCCGGCCTGCACCCGTCCAACATTCACGACAACGCGTACTCCGTCGGTGCGCTCGACTTCACCGGTGACACCCCCATCCTCCTCGGGCCGGACGGCCCGAGCCTGGGCGGATTCGTCTGTCCCGTCACCGTCGTCGCCGCGGACCGGTGGAAGCTCGGCCAGCTCGCGCCCGGGCACACGGTGCGGTTCGTGCCCGTCCGCGCCGAGCACGCCGCGTCGCGCCGCGCGCTCGGCGTCGCCCGTCGCGCCGGGCTGTCGCTGGTGGTCTCGCCCGGCGGCGACGGCGACGACGGCGTCCTCGCCCGCCGCGACGGCGACACCGCCGTCACCTACCGGCGCAGCGGCGACGACAACGTCCTGGTCGAATACGGTGACATGACGCTCGATCTCGCGCTGCGGGCCCGCGTGCACGCGCTGCACCGGCGGCTCGACACCGAACGCCCCGCGGGCCTGCTCGAACTCACCCCCGGCATCCGGTCGCTCCAGGTCAAGGTCGACCCCGACGTGCTGCCGGTGCCGACGCTGCTCGATCTGCTCGCCGAGGCCGAGGAGCAGCTCCCGGCGAGCGACGAGCTCGTGGTGCCGAGCCGGCGGGTGCGCCTGCCCCTGTCGTGGGACGACCCGGCCACCCGCGAGGCGATCCAGCGGTACATGCACGGGGTGCGGGCGGATGCGCCGTGGTGCCCGTGGAACATCGAGTTCATCCGCCGGATGAACGGCCTCGATTCGGTGAACGACGTGTTCGACACCGTCTTCGCCGCCGACTACATGGTGCTCGGTCTCGGCGACGTGTACCTCGGGGCGCCGGTCGCGACCCCGCTCGACCCGCGGCACCGGCTCGTGACGACCAAGTACAACCCGGCCCGCACGTGGACGCCGGAGAACGCCGTCGGCATCGGCGGGGCGTACCTGTGCATCTACGGCATGGAGGGCCCGGGTGGCTACCAGTTCGTCGGCCGCACGACCCAGGTGTGGAACCACCGCCACCCGCAGGCCGCGGGCCCGTTCGAGGCCGGCACACCGTGGCTGCTGCGCTTCTTCGACCGGATCTCCTGGTATCCCGTCGAACCGGAGGAGCTGATGGACCTGCGCGCCGACCTCGCGGCGGGCCGCGGCGGGGGAGTGGACATCACCGACGGCACGTTCTCCCTGGCCGAGCACCAGCGGTTCCTGGCCGGAAACGCCGCGTCGATCGACGCCTTCCAGCAGGTGCAGTCGGTGGCGTTCGCCGCCGAGCGCGCCCGCTGGGAGGCCGCGGGCGCGTAGCACCGGTGCGTCCTTCGGGCTGTTCCTGCCGCCCGAAGGACGCACCGGCGGCGCAGCCGCCTACACGACGGCGTCGGCCTCGATCTCGATGAACAGGCCCTTGTCGATGAGGCTCGAGACCTCGAGGATGGTGGAGGCCGGGCGGATCTCGCCGAACACCTCGCCGTGCACGAGCGCGGCCTCCTCCCATGTCGACATGTCGGTGAGGTACATGCGCGTGCGGATCACGTCCGTCAGCGAGGCGCCGGCCTCGCCGAGCGCGGCCTCGATGGTCTTCAGTGCGGCGCGCGTCTGGTCGGCGAGCGTGTCGCCGGCGCCGGTGGTGCCGGACACGGCGATCTGGTTGCCGATGCACACGGCGCGGGAGTAGCCGATCCTGGGCTCCCATTCGGAGCCGGACGAGATGTTCACACGGGTCATGGCCCGGAATTCTGTCAGGCCGCCCCCGCCGCCCCGCGCTTGACTGTCGTTAGCACGTATGTTCGACTGGCTGCATGCGGTGGGCGGCACAGACTCTCGACGTCGACGACGGCGCGCTCCCCGGCCTCGAACGGGCCGGGCTCGTCCGCAGCGTCCAGACCCCCGAGTTCGAGGGCATCACCTTCCACGAGGTGCTGTGCAAGAGCGCGCTCAACAAGACCCCCGAGGCGTCGAACCTGCCGTTCCGCTTCACCGTCAACACTTTTCGCGGCTGCTCGCACGCGTGCCGATACTGCTTCGCCCGACCGACCCACGAGTATCTCGACCTCGACGCGGGCCGCGACTTCGACAGCCGGATCGTGGTCAAGACCAACGTCGCGGCCGTGCTGCGCCGCGAACTCGCGCGACGGTCGTGGAAGCGCGAGCACGTCGCCCTGGGCGCCAATACCGACCCGTACCAGCGGGCCGAGGGCCGCTACCGGCTGATGCCCGGCGTCATCCGGGCCCTCGCCGAATCCGGCACCCCGTTCTCGATCCTGACCAAGGGCACGCTGCTGCGCCGCGACCTGCCGTTGCTCACCCTCGCCGCCGGGCAGGTCGACATCGGCGTCGCCGTCTCCCTCGCGATCGGCGAGCCCGACCTGCAGAAGCAGATCGAACCCGGCACCCCGTCGCCCAAGGCACGTCTGGACCTGATCCGGGCCGTCAGCGACGCCGGGCTGCCCTGCCACGTCATGGTCGCACCGGTCATCCCGTGCCTCACCGACTCCACCCGGCACCTCGACGATCTGCTCGGTGCGATCTCGGCGGCGGGGGCGACCGGCGTGACGGTGCTGCCGATGCATCTGCGCGGCGCCACCCGCGGCTGGTTCCTGTCGTGGCTGGGTCAGGAGCACCCCGCCCTGATCCGGCGGTACCGGCAGATCTACGGCCGCGGCGCGTACGTCTCACCGGAGTACAAGACGTGGTTGAAGGACCGCGTCGATCCGCTGGTGTCCCGCTACGGGCTCGGCGCGCGCGTGGCCGAGCACCGGCGCCCGGTCGCAGCGCCGCCGCGGCCGGCAGCCGAGTCGGCGGACCCCACCCTGTTCTGAGCGGCGCTGCGGAACTCGGGACACGACGTCGCCCCCCGGGGTGAGGCAGGTACCCGCGAGGGCGACACCGGCCGGTCGGTCAGGTGGTTTCCGGGACCACGTCGGCGACGCCGGCGTTCGCGTCCACCGGCGCAGCCGGAGCGGCACTGCGGCGCTGCCGGTACACGCCGACTCCGACGACGACGGCGGCGAGGGCCGAGGACGTCAGCATCTGGCTGCGCGTGCTCTCCAGGGCAATCATGCCGGCGCACAGCGCGACGATCGCCGCGATGGTGAACCAGGTGAGGTACGGGAAGAGCCACATCCTCGGCGACAGCTCCCGGCCCTGGGCCTCGAGCGAGCGGCGCATGCGCAGCTGGGACGCGGCAATGACGAGCCACACGAACAGGGCGATCGCTCCGGAGGAATTGACCAGGAACAGGAACACCGTCTCGGGGTAGAGGTAGTTCAGGCCCACGGTGAGGAAGCCGACCACGGTGGAGACGAGAACCGCGTTGCGGGGCACACCGGACCGCCCGATGGTGGCCAGCGACGGCGGGGCGTCACCGCGGCGCGACAGGGAGAAGATCATGCGGCTGGCGGTGTACAGGCCCGAGTTCAGGCACGAGAGCACCGACGTCAGCACGATGACGTCCATGATGGTGGCGGCCGCCGGGATGCCGAAGGAGTCGATGACCGCCACGTACGGGCTCAACGCCACCGAGGCGTCGTCCCACGGCAGCAGGGTGACGACGACGGCGATCGAGCCGATGTAGAAGATCAGGATCCGCCACACGACCGACCGCACCGCCTTGCGCACCGCCTCGGCCGGGTTGGCGGACTCGCCGGCGGCGATGGTCGCGATCTCGGCTCCGAAGAAGGAGAACACCACGACGAGGACCCCGGCGAGTACGGCACCTGTCCCGTTGGGGAAGAAGCCGCCGTGACCGGTGAGGTTGCTCAGTCCCGGCGCCTCGACGCCGGGCAGAAAGCCGCAGATCGCGAGGACGCCGAGCACGAGGAACGCCACGATCGCCGTGACCTTGATGGCGGCGAACCAGAACTCGAACTCGCCGAACGACTTCACCGACGCGATGTTGGTCAGCGTCAGCACGACCATGAGGACCAGCGCCCACGTCCACTGGGGCACGCCGGGAATCCAGCGGTTCATGATCACCGCACCGGCCGTCGCTTCGATGCCCAGGACGATGATCCAGAACCAGGCGTAGAGCCATCCGATGGAGAACCCGGCCCATCGGCCGATGGCCCGGTCGGCGTACGCCGAGAACGACCCCGTCTGCGGATTCGCCGCCGCCATCTCGCCGAGCATGCGCATGACGAGCACGACGACCACCCCGGCGAGTGCGTAGGCGACCAGCACCCCGGGACCGGTCTCCCGGATCGCAGCGCCCGAGCCGACGAACAAGCCTGCACCGATGACACCCGCGATCGCGATCATCGACAGGTGCCGCTTCTCGAGCGTGTGCCTCAGCTCGGGCTGATCGCTGTTCGACATGGGAACCCCTTCACAACCAGGTTTGGTATCGAGTGTGATGTACCTCTCGACCGCCTGAGTCTGAGGTTCCCGCTCCGCCGCTGTAATAGACACATCGGCGAGCCGTCGATCCCGACGTTCGACGAAACGGCAGATGCGCGGCGCCGGCCTGGGCTTTTCCGGCGGTCCGAGCGGTCGCGTGGGAGTCGACTTAACGGGAAGTTAACGGGTGTGGTCCGGACAAAGTCGGCATCTCGGTCGCCGCGGCGAGGGCGGACGCCGGGCCGGTCGCGTGGCCGGCCCCGGGCGGACCGGTGCGCGGTTATGCCGGGTCGGTCCGTTCCCGCACGAGGATCCACCGGTTGCTGCCGCCCCGCCTGCGGTAGGACAACTCGTCCAGCGCCGCCAGGGCGATCGCCAGGCCCCGGCCCCGCTCGGCCATGTCCCCGGGCATCCGGACCGTCTCGAGGTCGACGCGCGCGGGCCGGCCGTCGTCGTGGAAGCAGGCCTCGATCCGGTCCGGGGACAGGCGCAGCTCCAGCCGCATCGTGACCGGAGCGCCGTCGCCTGCGTGCTCGACGATGTTGGCGGCGATCTCGGCCACCGCGATCTCGAACGGGAATCGATCCTCGTCCTCCACCTGCCCCGCGCACATCATCTTCTCGATCAGCGCGTGCACGTCGGTGAGCGTGTCGGCGCCCGTGACGGTCGTCAGGGCCCAAGATCCCGCGCCGGGGTCAGTCGCCATCGAACGCGGCGTCCGCGGAGTCGTACGTGCGCAGCACGCGGTCGAGGCTCGTCAGCGACAGCACGCTGCGCACCTGCGCCGTGGGCGCCGCCAGCCGCAGGTCCCCGCCGGCCTGCCGGGCGGCCTTGAGCCCCGACACCAGCGCCCCGAGCCCCGACGAGTCGATGAACTCGGTGGCGCCGAGGTCGACGACGACGCGGGCGGACCCGCCCTCGACGAGGCCGCGCAGCTGTTCCCGCAGCCGCGGTGCGGCGACCATGTTCAGCCGGCCCTCGGGCCGGACCACCACCACGTCCGAGCCGGTGGTGCGGGTTGCGAAGTGCGTCATCGTCTTCCTTCCATGTCGGGCCCGCGGTAGCGGACCGCCGGTATCACCACACTCAGGATCGCCAGGTCGAACAGCACCCAGAACAGGTTGACGCCGACGCCCAGCACCGAGCTCGCGCCCAGATACAAGCGCACCACGCCCACCACCGACGCGATCACCAGCAGCGCCATGGCCGCGATCTGGTACCGCACCTTGCCCCACGGGAGCGTGGCGCGGCCCTGCCGCGTCTTCGGGGTCACCGCGAAGTCGAGGGGCTTGTGCAGGTACACGTTGCGAAACGCCGTCCAGCACGCCTTGATCCACACCGGGAACAGCGCCAGGCTGTACTGCTGCCCCCGCCAGGTCGGGGTGCCCCGACCGACCACGAAGAACAGCAGCTGGTTCAACAGCAGGAACGGGATGAGCCGGCCGAAGAAGTCCCAGCTGTAGGCCTGCACGGGCAGCACTCCGAAGATCAGGTAGATCACCGGCGCGGCGATGTAGGCGACGGCCGCGAAACCCGCGAGGTAGCTCCACATCGTCGCCCAGTACATCAGCCGCTGCGGGATCGTCAATCCTCGCTGCACGAGCGGATTCTCCCGCAGCATCACCTGGATCGTGCCCTGCGCCCAGCGCAGCCGCTGGGTGAGCATCGTACCCACGTCCTCCGGCGCGAGACCGTGCGCGAGCACCTCGTGGTGGTAGACCGACTTCCAGCCCATCCCGTGCAGGCGCATCGACGTGGCCATGTCCTCGGTCACCGAGATCGTTGCCAGCGCCAGCGTCGGTTCGGCCTCGTCGTCGCGGCTGACGTCGACGGCGCGGATCATCGTGCGGATCGACTCGAGCGCCCCGAGCGGCGACCACTCGCGGTCTGCGAGGCGCGACAGTGTCGTCTCGTCGAGCAGAACTCCGTCGGCGTCGGACCCGGGGGTGGCGGTCAGGGCGGCGATCGCCTCCAGGTCTGCGCGGATCGATCCGGCGTCCGCGTCGACCACGGCCCGCGCGGCCTCGTCCACGCTCTGCTGGAACCGGTAGGTCACCTCGGCGAGCGGCTGTCCCTGCCGGACGGCCGCGCGGGCCGTGCGCACGGCCACCCGCACCGAATCGAGGGCGGCGAGAACCTCCGGCTGGTTCGCACCGACCTCGGATCGCGCCCGGTCGAGCACCTTGCCGGCCGTGCGCAGCGCCCGCACCACGCCCTCCTCGACGGCACGGACGTAGCCGGTGATGCCCAGCTGCATCAGCGCCTCGCGGCGCAGGATCGCGTTCGAGCCGCAGAAGAAGGCGGCGTTCCAGCCGTCCTTGCCCTGCTGGATCGGGCCGTAGAACAGCGGGGCCTGGCTGCCCAGCGGATCGGAGTCCGGCACGTTGACGAAGTACTGCGGTGTCTGCACCAGGGCCGTCCGCTCATCCTCGAAGTAGCCGAGGGTGCGGTGCAGGATCTCCGGGTCGGGCACCTGGTCGGCGTCGAGGACGAGGATGAACTCGCCGTGCGTGTGCAGCAGGGCGTTGTTGAGGTTGCCCGCCTTGGCGTGCCGGGGCTTGTTCGTCCAGCTGGCCGCCCGCGTCATGTACCGGACCCCGAGTTCGGCTGCGGCGCGCTCCAATTCGGGCCGCTCCCCGTCGTCGAGAATCCATGTCTCGTGCGGATACCGGATGCGTGCCGCCGCCTCGGCGGTCCCGATCACCAGGTCGACCGGCTCGTTGTAGGTGGTGATGAAGACGTCGACGGTCAGCCCGTCCGGCGGGACCGGCGGCGCGGCCCGCCGGCGCCACCGCCACATCGTGAGCCCGAACAGCATCGAGTCGATCAGGCTGTACGTCTCGGCGACGACGAGTGGCACCGCGATCCACCACGCGGACCAGTTGACGGAGAACAGCCAGCGCCACACCACGTAGTTCACGCCGAGCAGCACCGTCGCGGTGATCAGGATCCGCAGGCCCGGCGACGGGTAGCGGTCCGCACCGGCCGCACTCATGCGTCCTCGCAGCGACGGACGGCGACGACGGTGACGTCGTCCATCGGTGGGTTGCCTTCGGCCAGCGCCCGCGCCGCCTCGGTCAGGTCGTGCGGCGTCGCATGGTCGGCCACGAACCGGTACAGGGCCTCCCGGTCGCTGTGCTCGTCGAGCAGGTCGAGCAGCCCGTCGGAGCAGATCACCAGCGTGTCACCGGGTTCGAGGCGCGTGCACTGCGCCTGCCACGACGTGTCGCGGAGCACGCCGACGGGTAGCCCGGTGCCGGCCAGCGGCACCACGGAGCCGTCGCGACGGCGGATCGCGGCCAGGCCGTGCCCGGCGTCGACGTAGTCCACCGACCCGGTGGCGAACTCGACGGCGGCATGGAACACGGTGACGAAGGTGCCGGTGTGTTCGCAGTCGTCCGTGAGGTTCTCGGCGGCGGCGCCGAGCGCGGCGCCCGTGTCCAGGACGCTGCACGCCTCGGCGTGGCTGAACCGCTCCATCACCCGGGACGCGCCGCGGAACGTGGAGCGCACCGCCGAGGACAGGATCGCCGCGCCGAGGCCCTTGCCCATCACGTCGGCGACGGTGACGACCAGCCCGCCGCGCAACCGGTAGTGGTCGTAGAAGTCGCCGCCGACCACGAACGCCGGAATGCACACGGCCTGCACCTCGAATCCGGGCAGCCCGGTCAACGGGCGCGGCAGCAGCTGGGCCTGCATCGCGGCGGCGCGATCGAGTTCGTCGGCGCGTTGCAGTTCCCGCTGCGCCCATTCGGCGAGTTCGGCGAACGCGTCGAGCTGGTCGGGGTCGAGTGTCCGCGGCTCGGTGTCGTAGATGCAGAACGTGCCGACGGGATGACCCGCGGGACCGTACAGCGGGTAGCCCGCGTAGAAGCGGACGCCGTCGGCGCCGCCGACACCGGGAATGCCGGCGAACCGGGGGTCGGCGGAGGCGTCCTCCACGATCAGCGTCGGATCGCCGGGATGGTGGTAGGTGCGCGCAATCGTGGTCTTGCACATGCTCTCCTCGCGCGGCACCTGTACGAGGTCGAGCCCCTGGAGGGACTTGAACCAGAGCCGGTCCCGGTCGAGCAGTGCCACACTCGCCATGGGCACCCCGAACACGTGTCGGGCCATGCGGGTGATCTGCTCGAACCGGTCTTCTCGGGGCGTGTCGAGGATCTCCAGCCGTTCGAGGTCGCGGACCCGCTGGTCCTCGAGGTCGTCGGGGAGGTGCGAGGCGTCGGTCGTCATGTCAGCGCTGCCCCCTCTGCAGGGCTTCCGCCAGCGCGGCAGCCGCTTCCGGGGTGCTCGCCAGCCGCCAGTCGGTTTCCTTGTCGTGATCGAACCAGACGAACGCCGCCACATCCGTCCGGTCGTCGAGGAAGGAGATCAGGTCGCCGACCCAGTCCGGCTTCGACCCGCCGACGTCGGTGCTGCCCACCTCGGTGACCACGATCGGCTTGCCCGGCGCGATCCGGCCGAGCTCGTCGAGGGTCTCCTCGAACAGCTCCCGCGGCGACGTCCAGCGGCTCCACGGCTGCGTGGCGCCCCAGTTGTATCCGTCGGCCCCAACCACGTCGACATACTCCGCCCCCGGGTACAGGTCCGCGATCATGCTGCTGCCCTCGAACGAGACGTTCGGAGCCCACACCCATTTCACGTTGGCCACCCCTTTCGACGCGAACAACTCGTGCACGTGACGCCACGCGGCGACGTAGACGTGCGGCGGTGTCCCCCCGGCCGGACTCCAGGGGTACCAGGTCCCGTTCGGCTCGTGCGCGAAACGCAGGTAGACGGTCGAACCCCACGCGGCGAGCTCGTCGGCCCAGCGGTAGAGGTAGTCGTCGTGCACGCCCGCGGCGATCGACGCCATCGTGAACTCGCCGCGCTCGTACCGCCCGTCGCCGAGCCAGCGCCACGGCTCCCACGTGACGATCGGGTCGGCGCCCAGCCGCCGCACGGCGGCGAGCCCCGCGACGGGCGGCGGCGAGGCGAAGTCGGAGAACGACAGCACCACGGTCGGGGGAGTGCCCGCGATCTCGGCGACCCGTTCGAACTCGTCGACGGCGGTCGGGCCGCCGGGCGTGCTCACGCCGAATCGCAGGCACGCGCCGACCGGCTCGTGCAGCGGCGTGATCGCGGCGCCGCAGTCGATCGCCGGCGCGCATCCCACGGCGGTCGACACCGCGACGGCGAGGCCCGCCGCGACCGCCGCCGGGCGAGGATGTCCGTTTCTCACCGCTCCACCCTCGCATCCCGGACGAACCGTCGCCGGGTTTGTGACGGTTCGTCCGGGATGCGAGCGGGGTCTGTGCCGGACGTCCGGGTCCGTGCAGCGGTGTGCCGCAGGGGTGCAACACGATGCAACGCTGGCCGCACCCACCTGCAGTGCGGTGTGCTCTGTATCACAACAGTTCAGGACGAGGAGCACGCAATGACCGACACACTGACCCCACCCGACGCCGCGATCACCGGACCGCAGGAGAGGGTCGACGCGTGGCTGGCCGACTTCGAGGCCGCCCTCGCCGCGCGCGACGTCGAGGCCGCCGCGGGCATGTTCGCCACCGACAGCTTCTGGCGCGACCTGGTCGCCTTCACCTGGAACCTCAAGACCGTCGAGGGCCGGGAAGGTGTCGCCGACATGCTCCGTGCGCGGCTGCACGACGCCGACCCCAGCGGGTTCCGCACCACCGAGCCCCCCACCGAGGACGGCGGCGTCGTCAGCGCCTGGATCGCGTTCGAGACCGCTGTGGGCCGCGGCGTCGGGCACCTGCGGCTGAAGGACGAGGGTGCCTGGACCCTGCTCACCACGATGCAGGAGCTGAAGGGGCACGAGGAGAGCAAGGGTGTCCGCCGGCCCAAGGGCGTGCAGCACGGCGCCGACCGCAACCGCGTCACCTGGTCCGAGAAGCGCGAGGCCGAGGAGCGCGAACTCGGCTACACCACCCAGCCGTACGTCGTGATCGTCGGCGGCGGCCAGGGCGGCATCGCCCTGGGCGCCCGTCTGCGCCAGCTCGGCGTGCCCGCGCTCGTGCTCGACAAGCACGACCGGCCCGGCGACCAGTGGCGCGGCCGGTACAAGTCGCTGTGCCTGCACGATCCCGTCTGGTACGACCACCTGCCGTACATGCCGTTCCCCGAGAACTGGCCTGTGTTCGCGCCCAAGGACAAGATCGGTGACTGGCTCGAGATGTACACCAAGGTCATGGAGGTGCCCTACTGGTCCAAGACCACGTGCACCTCGGCGTCCTACGACGAGGCGACCGGCGAGTGGACCGTGAACGTGGTCCGCGACGGCGAACCCGTCGTGCTGAGGCCGAAGCAACTGGTGCTCGCCACCGGCATGTCCGGCAAGCCCAACATCCCGACCTTCCCCGGCATGGACCGGTTCCGCGGGGACCAGCACCACTCCAGCCAGCATCCCGGGCCGGACGCGTATGCGGGCAAGAAAGCCGTGGTGATCGGCGCGAACAACTCGGCGCACGACATCTGCGCCGCGCTGTGGGAGGTCGGCGCCGACGTGACGATGGTGCAGCGCTCGTCCACGCACATCGTCAAATCCGACTCATTGATGGACCTCGGCCTCGGCGACCTGTACTCCGAGCGGGCCCTGGCCGCGGGGATGACGACGGCCAAGGCCGACCTGACGTTCGCGTCGCTGCCGTACCGGATCATGCACGAGTTCCAGATTCCCGTCTACAACGCGATCCGGGAGCGCGACGCCGACTTCTACGCCCGGCTCGAGAAGGCCGGGTTCATGCTCGACTTCGGGGACGACGGCTCCGGGTTGTTCATGAAGTACCTGCGCCGCGGGTCCGGCTACTACATCGACGTCGGTGCCGCCGAACTCGTCGCCGACGGCGAGATCAAGCTGGCCCACGGCGGCGTCCGCGAACTCACCGAGAACGGCGTGATCCTCGAGGACGGCACCGAGCTCGAGGCCGACCTGGTGGTCTACGCGACCGGCTACGGCTCGATGAACGGGTGGGCGGCGGACCTGATCGGCCAGGACGTCGCCGACAAGGTCGGCAAGTGCTGGGGCCTGGGGTCGGACACCACCAAGGACCCCGGCCCGTGGGAGGGCGAGCAGCGCAACATGTGGAAGCCCACCCGGCAGGAGGGCCTGTGGTTCCACGGCGGCAACCTGCACCAGTCGCGGCACTACTCGCTGTACCTGGCGTTGCAGCTCAAGGCCCGGCACGAGGGGATCCCGACGCCGGTGTACGGGCTTCAGGAGGTCCACCACCTGAGCTGATCCCGGAAAGCGACGAGCCGCCGGCGCGCACGACGCGCCGGCGGCTCGGCGTGCTGGGGCCTGGTCGCCGTGTGGGCCGGGTGGCGTGCCGGGTCGGGCTGCCGGGTCAGGCGTAGTGCCGCAGGACGAACTCGGTCAGACCCTTGCGGATCGTCTTCACCGCGTGCTTCTGGCCCTGCTTGAGCATAAAGCCCGGCACCGGGATCTTCGGGTCGGTGGACATCGTCACCCGCACGCGCGTCCCGCGCTCGGTGCGGGTCAGGCGGTACTCGCCGTCCTGGGAGTGCTGCATCTCGCTCTCGATCAGCGTCCACGAGGTGGACTCCTCGGTCCACTCGTGCTCGATCACCTGCGTGTCCGAGATGCCGAACAATGCGAGCGTCATGCGCACGACGCGGGGCCGGCCGTCGTCGTGCCGCGATTCGACCTGCACGTCCTTGTGGGAGGACGACCACTCCGGGATGCGCTCGATGTCGGTCAACGCGCGCATCACCTGCTCGGGCGTCGCCTCGATCTCGAACTCGTCTGACACCGATGCGGCCATATGACTTCCCACTCCCTGGTCGATTCCCATGCCGGTGGTCCGGATACCCGCCTCGCGGACCCCCGACACGTGTTCCGACGAACGAGGCCCCCGGATCGCTCCCGATAGTGACATAGATCACAAAGCCGCCGTACTCTGGTCCAATGAGGCACGTGACGACCGGACCCCGGGACCTGCAGGTCGCCGTGGGCGACACCATCGAACTGCACCTGCCGGAGAACACCTCCCGCGACTACACCTGGTGCCCCACCCACATCGGCAAGGGTCTCCTGCTCAGCGACGTGCGATTCGTGCCGTCCCGGAATCCGCTCCCCGGCGCCGGCAGCGAACGCATCCTCTACCTGCGCGCCAAGCGGCCCGGCACCTGGCCGGTGTCGCTCCAGTTGCAACGGGCCGAGCACAGGTCGGCGGACGAGCGGAGCATGACCGTCACCGTGACCTGACGGACCACTGCTCGTCGCCTCCGGCCGGTTGCGGTTCGCCCAGGCTCCGGCAGTGCGCCAGGTAGCGCCGTGCCCAGTAGTGCACCGGCCGATGGTCGCCGGCCGCGGTGAGTCGAGCCAGCGCCCGGGTGCGGTCCACCAGCTGCTCGTGCAGGACCCGTTCCAGCACCGCCACCCGGCGCCCGTCGCCGGACGTCGCAATCTGCTCCACGCAGCGACTCAGGCGCGCGGCCCGCGCCGACGGGCGCTCGGCCGGCGCGCCGCCATCCTGGAGGGCCTGCTCCAGAGCGTCCCGGTAGCCGAGCGCGTGCTCCAGATCGTCCGCGATCTCCCGCAGGCGCACCGGGTCGGCCGTGCGGTCCCGGCGCGCCGCCAAGATCTGGATCTGCGTCTGCGTCAACTGCAGCACCGCCCGGAGGTGGACGGTCAACGTGCTCTCGTGCATGGTTCTTCCTCGCTCGACCGGGCTGTCACGGTCGAGTACACCCGCACCCTCTTAGCGATGGCTTAGCGTCGATCGACCTCGATCGGGCGGGTCCACCAGTTCGCGGAGGCTACGCTGAAACCCGGTCGTTCCGGTCGCACAGGAGGCGAACGTCATGGCAGGACGCATCGTGCACTTCGAACTCCCCTACGACGACGGTGACCGCGCCCGGTCCTTCTATCGCGACGCATTCGGATGGTCGCTCGCGGACGTCCCCGGCATGGACTACACCCTCGTCACCACCGGTCCCGTCGACGAGACCGGCACCTCCACCGAACCCGGGTACATCAACGGGGGCATGTTCCGACGCGACGAGTTGAAGAGTCCCGTCGTGACCGTCGACGTCGAGGACATCGACGCCGCGCTGCAGAGGATCGAATCCCTCGGCGGGAAGACGGTGACGGGGCGAATGCCCGTCGGCGACATGGGATTCGCGGCGTACTTCTCCGACACCGAGGGGAACGTGATCGGATTGTGGGAGTCGAGGCACGACTCGTAGCGGCCGCGCCGGGGATTCGGCGCGTGATCGACGCCGCCCGGACCCCGGACGCACAGGGGTTCACGGTGACCCGCGCCTGGCCAGGATCACGGACGCGGTCGTAGCGACCACCCGATCGTGGTGGTCGGTCAAGGCGACGAGGACCTCCCGCGCCGCAGGGCCGGGAATCTCGGCGAGGGCCTGCGTGACGCGCAGTCGTGCAGGTGCGTCGAGCGTGCCGTCGAGTACTTCCTGTACGGCTCGGACGACGTCGACAGTGGACACCGGCGCGGCGGCCAGCATGCCCAGAACCTCGGCGGCTTCGACGTCGGCCCGGCCCTCGACGACCATCTCCAGCAGGATCGGCACGGCCTCCCCGGCACCCCGGGAGCCGAGCGCCACGGCCGCGCGGTCGCGCACGATGGCGTCGCTGTCGTCGAGAGCCTTCGTCAGCAGCGCGGTGGCGTCCGGAAGGTCCATCTCCGCGACAGCGACGATCGCCCGCCGCCGGACGTCGACGTCTGCCGAGTCCAACCCGGCAGCCAACTCCGCCAGCCCCGCAGCCCCGGCTCTCGCCAACGACCAGCGCAGCGCCCCGGCGACGTAGGGGTCGTCCTCCGCGAGTGCTGCCTCGGCCAGGGCCTCGACGGACAGCGCCGCGTTCTCGTGCTGAGACAGAACGGCCTGCTGACGGTGGGACCCGGACTCCGATTCGAACGCGTGCAGCAGTGTGACGATGCGCAGGACGTCCTCCCACGCCTCCGGCGCGGCCGAGTCGACCCGCTCGAGTCGCGCCAGCAGTTCGGTCTCGGCAGTGATCCGCGCCCGCGTGTGCCGGATCAGGTCGTGCACCAACTCGGCCGGCGCGAAGTCGAGTTCGTCCAGCGCACGTTTGGTTTCGTGCAGTGACAAGCCCAGACTCCTGAGACTCTCCACGTGGAAGAGGCGACGGATGTCGTCGGCGGTGTACTCGCGATAGCCGCCGGAGGTGCGGCCCGTCGGCGTCACGAGGCCCAAGGCGTCGTAGTGGCGCAGCATGCGAGTGCTGACACCGGAACGTCGCGAGACCTCACCGATCAACATCCCATCACCTCCCGGCTGGGTCCGGTGCGGTGGCGACAACCCGTTTCGCCAGCCCCAGCGACAGCGTGAACCCACTGTCGGGATCGAGGCGGAGCCGCTCGGTGGCCTCGGCATGAGCCCGGACGCCGGGGTCGGAGCTGGCCAGGGCAGCTTCCAGGACCGGCACAGCCGCCTCGTCGAGCGTTGCCAACGCGCGGCTGAGGCTGAGTTGCAGGTCATGGTCGCCTCGTCCGAGCGCGATACCCAACCCGGCGGCGAGCCGGATTTCGCTGCCGGCGGGCACGAGTGCGAGAGCGGCCCGCCACGCGCTGCGGGCGACGTCGTCGTCTCCGTCGTGCAGCATCGTCGACACCGCAGGCCAGGCCTTCCGATCGCCGATCTTGGACAGCGTGTGCAGGGCCTGACTGCGGGCCTGCGCGCTGCCGGAGCCGAGTTCCTCGAGCAGTCTCGGCACGGTGACGTCGGCCGGGAGCCGGCACAGCGCCCACGTCAGCATGTCGCGGACGAAGAAGTCCGGTTCGACGCCGCACCGGCCGACGATGATGGTCGTGAGCCGCACGTCGGCGAGGGTGCCGGCCTCGAGCGCCGACCGCAGCCGAGTTGCCGGATCGTCACCGGTGAGGGCGGCGGCGAGGCGAGCATCCGGCTCGCCGTGGCTGGTTGTGTCCATGGGATACACCTCCTTCGTCGACCATTCGAGCGCTTGTCACAGTGTGAAGGTCAAGTGATGCTCGCCGGCGGCGCAGCGCCTGGCGTCACGATCCGCGCGCACCGACGAAAGCATCTCCCTCGGCCGCATCCGTCGTGCGGGGAATCGGCGCTGTTCGAGGGGCCGTCCGGCCCCGGATTCACCGCTCGTTCACGCGGCGTGCCAGGTGGGGGCGCCCGACTGCAGCGTGATACTTGCCCGTCGATGGTGACGGTAGCGGTGATCGCGTCCGCACCGGTCTGCACCGGCAGCAGGTCGGTGTGGGCTTTGCGGTGCCGGGGGCGCCGGTCGTCTCGTTGCGCCAGTGAACCGTGCACGGGCAGTAGTCGAAGTCCATGGTCCACCCGCGAAGCGGCGGGGTGCTCGGATCGGTGCGCAGGTACACCGCCGCATTGATCAGGGGGGTGATGTTGCCGGCCGAGCCGGTGTTGCCGGTCACCAGACCCAAGTCGCTTGACATAAGGTCGCTTGTCGTCCAGCAACTCGGTATGGGTCGATGCGGTGCAGCCGGTAGCGGGTGATTGCGGACGCATCGAGACCGGTGCTGCGGACGGTCAGTGAGTCGACGGCAGCCACGTCCGGGCAGCGGTCACCAACGCGGCGACCCCGATCGGCAGCGTTGGTTCGATTACAGGGGCGTAGTGGGGTGAATGGTTGGACGGCACGGTGAGCAGCGCGGGATCGGTCATGTCACCGGTGGTGAAGAGCGACGGATCGGCGCCGCCGAGAAGCCAGTAGGACAGCGGTGCCCCGGCGCTGGTGGCGAGAATGCCGACGTCCTCGCTTCCGGCGCCGGCTCCCGGATCGAGAATGTTGTCCTGCCCCAGCCACGTCGCGAAGGCCTCGAGGCTCGTGCGCAACGCGTCCGCGTCGTTGGTGACGACCGGAAAGCGCTCGATCTCGGTGATGGTCGGGTCCTCCGGCGCGCCGGCCGTGGCAGCTTCGCCGCGCACGATGCGTTCGACACTGTCGAGGATGCGGCGGCGCACGGCGGTGTCGTAACTGCGGATGTTCAACTGGATCTCGGCGTGCCCGGGAATCACGTTCGCGGCGTCACCGGCATGGATCGACCCGACGGTGAGCACCGCGGTCGCGGTACTCGGAATCTCCCGGGAGACGACGGTCTGCAGACGCAACACCGTGGCGGCGGCCAACACGATGGGATCGACCGACGCCTCCGGCATCGATCCGTGCGCGCCCCTTCCGACGAGCCGCACCCGCAGAGAATCCGAGCCCGCGTACGACGGGCCGGGATGTCCGGCGATCTTGCCGGCCGGCAGAGGCGCCACGTGCTGACCGAGCACGACGTCCGGCTTCGGGAATCTGTCGAACAGCCCGTCGTCCACCATGGCCTGCGCACCCGCGCCCAGCTCCTCGGCGGGCTGGAACACCAGCAGTAGGGTGCCGGTCCAGCCGGACCGGTCGGCAGCGAGAATTCGGGCCGCGCCCAGCAGGCAGGTGGTGTGCAGGTCGTGGCCGCACGCATGAGCGACCGGCACCGTGCCGCCGTGCTCGTCGGTGGCCGTGGCGGTGCTGGCGTAGTCGAGCCCGGTGTCCTCCCGGACGGGAAGCGCGTCCATGTCCGCCCGCAGCAGCGCGGTCGGCCCCGGCCCGTTCTTCAGGACGCCGACCACGCCGGTCTTCCCTACGCCGGTGGTGACCTCGAATCCCGATGCCCTCAGCCGGTCGGCCACGATCGCGGCGGTGCGGTGTTCTCGGAATCCGAGCTCGGGATGCCGGTGCAGGTCCTTGTACAGATCGACGAGTGCCGGATCGATCGTGATACCGCCGGGTGCGGTCATGGTTTTCCTTCGATTACGTCTTCTGCTGGGCAGGCGACTCGACCTTCGGGTTCCATGGGGCTGGCTGTGCACACGGAGCGCGGCTGTGCGTGAGGCCATCCTTCCACGCCCTTACTCGGCGCGGGGTGACTTCATGCGACCCGGCTCGAACGGGTTGCGCACGAAGACGTTCGGCCACCGCCTCGCCCGAAGCACTATCGGCCACCGCCGGCTCGGGTCGAGGGCTGCCCTGGCGGAGCCTGTGGCGCTGGACCGGTGGTCGACGAGGTGTGCAAGCTCGGCGAAGCCGGTGTGGTGACACGGAGATTGGTGTAATGGTGTGCGGCGAGGGGGGTCCATCGATACTGTCGACGAGGTGGCGTTGCGGGACGCGGGTGCGGGTTGACAGGCCCTGAGCGTCACGGCGAGCAGCAGGAACCGCGCAGTCGCGATGGTGGTCGGGCCCGAACTGTGACGGAGGTGCGTATGACAGTCGCTGACACGGTGGCGCCGCTGGTTCGTGCGGTGCTGGGCGCGCAGGCTCCGGTCGGGATCAGGTGTTGGGACGGCAGTCGGAGTGGGCCTGCGGACGCGCCCTGGCGGGTGCACCTGGTCAATAGGCGTGGTCTACGGCGATTGCTGTGGGCGCCCAACGATCTCGGTTTCGCTCGGGCCTACGTCTCCGGCGACATCGACATCGAGGGGGACCTGCTCGCCGGTCTGGACGTGTTGGAGCAGGTGTCGGACCCGAGCCGCGGCCCGGGTGTCCGGATCGACGGGCACACGAAGAAGGCGCTGGTGAAAGCGGCGCTGCGCCTGGGGATCCTCGGCCCGCCCCCGCGGCCGCCGGTGGAGGAGATGAAACCGGTGCGCGGGCGCCGGCACGACAAGGGGCGTGACGCCGCCGCGATCAGCCACCACTACGACGTCGGCAACGACTTCTATCGACTCGTGCTCGGAGAGTCGATGACCTACTCGTGCGCATACTGGGCGGCGCAGAGCGAGGATCTGGACGCCGCCCAGTACGCCAAATGCGATCTGGTGGCCCGCAAACTCGGCCTGACCGCGGGGATGCGGGTACTCGACGTCGGCTGCGGGTGGGGGACCTTCGCGCTGCACGTGGCACGTCACTACGGCGCGCACGTCGTCGGTGTCACCCTGTCCCACGAACAGGCGGACTACGCCCGCAAACGGATGGTCGACGCGGGCGTGGGCGAGTTGGTGCAGATCCGGGTCCAGGACTACCGCGACGTCACCGACGGCCCCTACGACGCGATCTCGAGCATCGGCATGGCCGAGCACGTCGGTGCTGCGATGCTGGCGACCTATGCCGCGGACCTGTTCGCGCTGCTACGCCCGCAGGGGCGCTTGCTCAACCACGCGATCTCGCGGCGACCGGGCAAATCCCTCGCCGAGTTCTCGAAAACGTCGTTCATCGATCGCTATGTGTTCCCCGATGGCGAGATCGTGCCGCTCGCGACGATGATCGAGGCGCTCGAAGGGGCCGGTTTCGAGGTGCGCGATGTCGAGTCGCTGCGCGAGCACTACGCGACGACCCTGCGGGCCTGGGTGGCGAACCTGGAGTCGAACTGGGACGAGGCGGTGGCCCACAGCAGCGCCGGGCGGGCACGAGTATGGCGGCTGTACATGGCCGGCTCGGCGTTGGCATTTGCGGCGAACCGGCTCGGGATCAATCAGGTTCTGGCGGTCAAATGCACCGAACGGGGTCACAGCGGCATGCCCGGCACCCGCGCCGAACTCCTGCGGCCACCCGCACCGAACCCCTCTACGTTGGATCCCAGTCACCAACAGTGAGGTCCGTTCTCGACGTGTCCGAAACACCTGATCTGGTGTCATGCCGTGTTCGATGACGTGAATCGATCTGCCGGCGTCTCGTCCTACCGGCCGGTTCCCGGCGCTCCGGACATCGGCGCCCAGAGGCCCGACCGCTCACTTTGCGCAGTTCCAGAAGGCACCGTCAACATCGCTACGAACTTCACGTTCGCACGGTGACGAATGAAGGGCGGCATTCGTGGTCGATGAGCACCGATGGCCAGCCCTCTGTTCGTGATCCGCGGGGCCTCGCGCACCTGAAGTGCAGCGCACTGCTCGTGCCGTGTGATTCGAATTGGGAAGTGGTGTAGGAATATTGGCCCTCGCTGAGTCCTTCGGCTTCCCACACCCGGTGCGCGGCGCCGCGAGCACGTCGCGACCCGACAGCAGGGACTCGATCGCGTCGAGCAGTCCCGGACGCAGCGTGTCCCAGCTGAAGTCCTCCAGCGCGACACGCCGACGCTCCGTCGCCGTCCTCCGCGTCCGTGCCTCACTGCGGGTCCTGCCCCGGCGTAACGCGCGGTCCGGCCGAGACCGCCTCGACCGCCCCTCGCAGTTCACCGAACCCGCTCGGACCGGGTGCACCCGCTGCAACAGCGCCGCGAGTGATATCCGCTTCTGCTCGCCGACCGTCTCGTCGAGCCGGCGGGTGCTCGTCACGTAGAACTGCCACTGGCCGACGTCGAGCGGGTCGGCGGTCGCCTTGTCCCCGGTGCGCGAACAGGCAGAATACGTACACGTCGGCCTGTCGCCTGCGGTCGGAGGAGTAGGTGTTGGTCTCGGCGTACCAGGCGGTCGTCGGTCGTATGTCGAAGCCGATCCGGGAATACGCCGACTGGCGCCAGCTCTGTAGATAGGCTGCCGACTTGATTTCGAGCCGAATCCCGTCCACGGTCCGTAGATCCCAGGCGTCCCACTCGAGCCGGGTACGACCGTGCACGCACCCCAGCGCGGTGCCGACGAGGTATTCCGCGAGGACACCGCGCATCGCGTTGCCGAGCAGGTCCGAGTACGCCCACGCCCAGAAGTCCCGCAGGTGTTGCCCGAGGAGCCGGCCGGACTCGTGCAGCGGTTCGTCCCCGGTCTTCGGGACCACGGGCGTCGCGTCGAGGTTCGGTACATCCATTCCGCGACCTTGCCACGGGCCTCGACTGGGATGATGCGAACTGACACCATTCGTACCCGTCGCGGCGACCGCCGTCGCACCCGAGAGTCCGAGGAGCCCCATGCCGAGTCGCACAGCCGGTGTCACCCTTGTGTCGGCCCTTGCGATGGCGATCCTGGCCGGATGCGCGCAGCCGCAGGACGGGCAGCCGGTGGCCGAACCGACCACCGAGACGTCCTCCCGTCAGGCACCCACCGGCGGGGCCGCCGTGTCCACGACGGTGGGCGAACAGCCGTGCGACCCGGATGTCGACCTCGACGCACCCGAGGTCTTCGCGGTGATCGAGCAGCTACCCCCGCCGCAGCAGATCCCCGATGCCACGTGGCTGCAGGCGTACAACGGCAACTACAACGGCTGCAGCGACCTCAGTTACGCGCAGGTCGGCATTGTGGGGGCGACGGGGTCGTCGCCGACGCACCTGCTGTTGTTCCACCGCGGCGACTACGTCGGCACCGCCACGCCGTGCGCGCTGAACCCGGCGGTGGTCGCAACGGCCTTCGACTCCATCGACGTCGAATACAACTACCCGCGCGAGGGCGAGCCGAACGCGGCCGCTACCGGTTTCGCGGAGCTGACGTTCACGTGGTCCGACGGCGGGGTCGTCACCGACGGGCGACTGCCGGACGAGTACCTGGAGTTGACGGGATGCGACGAAATGCGGTGACATCGCCGGGCACTTCGATTGCCGCGGCATCGACGCGAACGTCGGTACGATCGCGGCAAGGTCGGGAAGCCACCCTCAGGACTGCCCGACGGAACAGACAAGGCAGAAACGATGGCAGTCGCCCCCATTCCGGTGGACCAGCGTGTGATCGGGATCGATTCGCGGCGCTTCGCCTCGATCGAGAAGGCGCTCGTCGAACTGATCACCAACAGTGACGACAGCTACTCCCGGCTGGACAACGGCCGCGCACAGGCGAACGGCCGCATCGACATCACCTACGAGCGCCACCAGTCGGGCGCGGTCCTGCAGGTCACCGACCATGCCGAAGGGATGCCGTTCGATCAGGCCGCCCGCATCCTGGCGTACGGGGCAGCCCACAGCCCGCTGTCGCGGGGCGAGGGCCATGGGCGGGGCTACTTCGGGCGCGGCCTCAAGCAGGCCGTGTTCGGTGTCGGCGCCGGAACGGTCGAGACCGTCAAGGACGGCCGGCTCACCCGCATCGACCTCTTCCGCGGCGAGAACGGCGGCTACCTCTACGACGACCACGGCGGCGACCGGCCGGTCTCCGACGACGACCGCGAACGCCTCGGCATCCCCGGGAACGGTACCCGGGTGACGTTGGTCGTGGAGAACCCGCACGTGGTCATCTCCCGGTATCAGACCGTGGTGCAGGCGCTGTCCGACAACGTCTACCTGCGTGAGGTGCTGTCGCGGCGGAGCGTGGAGGTGGTGCACGTCGCCGGTCGGCACGAGATCCAGCGCAGCGGCCGGGTGCTCTTCGACGAACCCCCGGCGCTCGTGCTGATCGGTCCGGACGCGCCCGGCAGCTTCGACTTCGACGGCGACGAGTACACCTTCACCCTCACCCTGAAGCGGGCCGAAGGTGCCGAGCTGGCCATGTCGGGGGACGAGCGCACGAACGGTCTCGTCGTCGTCTCGGGCCTCGCCGTGCTCGACTGTCAGATGTTCGAGTACGAGAACCAGGTGGGCGCCGAGTACCTGTTCGGCACCGTGCACTGCGCAGCCCTGATCGAGCGGCTCGGGCAGGGTGAGCCGATCATCAGCGACGAGCGTGAGGGTCTGAACCACAAGGACCGGTTCGTCGCCGCATTCTCGCATGCGGTCAGCGTTCGGCTCGCCGAATATGTGCTGGCCGAACGCGATCAGCTCAGACACCTCGAGCACGCGATAACCTCCGAGCACACCGCGCACATGATCGACCGGCTGCTGCACCGGATGAGCGAGTCGGCGATCCGGGATCTCGGGATCGGGCCGGCGCCGGCATCGGCACCGCTGACGACCGCGACCGGCATGGCAGCATCACGCGCGTTCGCCATCAGTTTCGGTGGTACCCGGACCACTCGTTCACCGGCGGCGAGCAGATCTCGTTCGAGTCGGCGGCTCAGGTGCCGGCAGTCCTCGATCGCCCAGAGGCGGTCG
>NZ_WVTE01000025.1:0-17642 GCF_009939605.1 Rhodococcus sp. YH1
GAGCTGCCGCAGCGTCTGGCCGCCGAGGTCACGGCCGGGTTCGACGTGGCGGTGCAGGTGCCGGTGCGGGCGCGGTTGTTCGCGCTCGGCGACGGGGAGCACGTGCTGGTGTTCGTGGTGCATCACATCGCGGCGGACGGGGCGTCGATGGCGCCGCTGGCCCGGGATCTGATGACCGCGTACGCCGCCCGCACCCGGGGACAGGAGCCGGCGTGGGCGCCGCTGCCGGTGCAGTACGCCGACTACGCGCTGTGGCAGCGGCAGGTCCTCGGCGATCCGGCCGACCCGGATTCGCTCGCCGCCCGGCAGCTCGAGTTCTGGCGCACCGCCCTGGCCGACCTGCCCGAGATCCTGTCCCTGCCCACCGACCGGCCCCGCCCGCCGCACCAGTCGTTCCGCGGCGCCACCGTCCGCTTCGACGTCGAGCCCGAGCTGCACCGCCGGCTCGCCGACCTCGCAGCCGCCCACGGCGCCACCGTGTTCATGGCCGTGCACGCCGCCCTCGCGGTGCTGCTGGCCCGGCTCTCCGGCAGCGACGACATCGCCGTGGGCACCCCCATCGCCGGCCGCGGGCACCGTGCCCTCGACGATCTGGTCGGCATGTTCGTCAACACCCTGGTGCTGCGCACCCCCGTCGCCCCCGGCCTGCCGTTCGCCGATCACCTCGAACGCACCCGCGAGGTCGACCTCGCCGCCTTCGGGCACGCCGACCTGCCCTTCGAGAAGCTCGTCGACGCCCTCGCCCCCACCCGCGCCACCGACCACGCCCCGCTCGTGCAGGTGGTCCTCGAATTCCAGAACAACGAACGCGCCCACCTCGCCCTGCCCGACCTGACCGTCGACGCCCTCGACGCCGACGCCCCCGTCGCCAAGTTCGACCTGCAGCTGACCATGGGGGAGAACCCGGCCGCCGGCACCGACCCCGCCGGCATGACCGGGGCCTTCACCTACGCCACCGACCTGTTCGACGCCGACACCGTCACCGCGTTCGCCGACCGGTTCCTGCGGGTCCTCACGGCCGTCACCGCCGACCCCGCCCGACCCGTCGGCGACCTCGACCTGCTCGACCCCGCCGAACGGCCCGCCGCCGCGCGACGCCCCGACCCCGACCGGCACGCCGAGACCCTCCCCGCCCTCTTCGCGCGGTCCGTCGCCGCAGCACCCGACACCGTCGCGATCACCGCCCCCACCGACCCGGCCACCCCGGCGCTGACCTACCGCGAACTCGCCGCGCGGGCCCGTCGCCTCGCCCGCGCCCTGATCACGCACGGCGCCGGACCCGACCGGCTCGTCGCCGTCGCCGTGCCCCGCTCGACCGACCTGATCGTCACGCTGCTCGCCGTCCTCGAGACCGGCGCCGGATACCTGCCCGTCGACGTGTCCTACCCGCCGGAACGGCTCGCGTTCCTCTTCGCCGACGCCCGGCCAGTCTGCATCGTCACCACCGGCGCCGACGCCGCCACCCTGCCCGCGGGGGACGCCCCGGTGCTGCTGCTCGACACCCAGGACACCGCCGCCCGGCTCGCGGAACTGCCCGACGGCCCGCTCACCGACGCCGACCGGCTCGGTGTGCTGCACCCCGACCACACCGCCTACGTCATCTACACCTCCGGCTCGACCGGCCGCCCCAAGGGCGTCGTCGTCCCGCACCGCAACGTCGTCACCCTCCTCGCCGAAACCCACGACAGGTTCGGATTCGACGAGCACGACGTGTGGACCATGTTCCACTCGTACGCCTTCGACTTCTCGGTGTGGGAACTGTGGGGCGCACTCGCCTACGGCGGCCGCCTCGTCGTCGTCGACCACCACACCGCCCGCTCCCCGGAGGCATTCCTCGACCTGCTGCGCCGCGAGCACGTCACCGTGCTCAACCAGACACCCACCGCGTTCTACCAGCTGATCGAGGCCGACCGCGCCGCCGGCGAGCACACCCTGTCGCTGCGCTACGTCGTCTTCGGCGGCGAAGCCCTCGACCTCGCCCAGCTCGAACGCTGGTACCGCCGCCACCCGGACACCGCGCCGGTGCTGGTGAACATGTACGGCATCACCGAGACCACCGTGCACGTGACCTTGCAGCCGCTGGACCGGCAGTTCGCCGCGACCGCCTCGGCCAGCGTCATCGGCGACGCCATTCCCGGCCTGACGGTGCACGTCCTCGACCGGCGGCTGCACCCGGTGCCGGCCGGCGTGATCGGCGAGATGTACGTCTCCGGCGGGCAGGCCGCCCGCGGCTATCTCGGCCGCCCCGCCCTGACCGCCGCGCGCTTCGTCGCCGACCCGTTCGGCGGGCCCGGCGCCCGCCTGTACCGCACCGGCGACCTCGCCCGCCGGCGCCGCGACGGCCGGCTCGAATACGTCGGCCGCAGCGACTTCCAGGTGCAGCTGCACGGTTTCCGCATCGAGCTGGGGGAGGTGGAGGCGGCGCTGCTGCGCTGCCCCGGCGTCGCCCGCGCCGTCGTGGTGCTCCACCGCGACGACCGCGCCGCCGACCGCCTCGTCGGGTACGTGGTTCCGGAGACCGCCGCGACCGTGGATGTGGCCGCCACGCTGAACCGGGTCGCCGGTGACCTCGCCGCCTACATGGTCCCGGCCACCCTCGTCGTCCTCGACACCCTGCCGGTCACGGCCACCGGCAAGCTCGACCGCAAGGCCCTGCCCGACCCCGACTTCGGGGCGCTGGCCACCGAGACCCGTGCCCCCGCCGGCCACCTCGAAAAGCAGCTCGTCGAGCTGTTCGCGCAGGTCCTCGGCCTCGAGACGGTCGGAGTGGACGACTCGTTCTTCGCGCTCGGCGGCGACAGCATCATGTCCATCCAGCTGGTCTCGCGCGCCCGGGCCGCCGGGATCGAGCTGACCCCCCGGGATGTGTTCGAACGCAAGACCCCCGCCGCGCTCGCCGCCGTCGCCACCCTCGGCGACGGCCCGGCCGTCCTCGCCGAACTGCCCGGCCGCGGCGTCGGCCCCGTGCCCCTGACCCCGATCGTGCGGTGGATGCTCGAACGCGGCGGCAGCATCGACCGCTACTCCCAGGCCGCGCTGCTGCGGCTGCCCGCCGGCCTGGACCGCGTCACCCTCGCGGCCACGCTGCAGACGGTGCTGGACCGACACGACATGCTCCGCGCCCGCCTCGTCCCCGACGTGGACGACCCCGCCGGGGTCGGCCTGCAGGTCCGCGGTCCCGGCGCGGTCACCGCCGACACGCTCATCCACCGCGTCCCCGTCACCACCGCCGCCGACACCGACGACTTCTTCGCCCTCGCCGCCGCCGAACTCGACGCCGCCGCCGACCGGCTCGACACCGCCGCCGGAATCCTGCTGCAGGCGGTGTGGTTCGACGCCGCCGCCGGCTCCGGGCGTCTGCTGCTGGTCGTACACCACCTCGCCGTCGACGGCGTGTCCTGGCGCATCCTCGTTCCCGACCTCGCGGCCGCGTGGGCCGCCGCCCTCCACGGCACCGCGGTCGAGGAGCCCCCCGCCGGCACCTCCGTGCGGCGCTGGGCGCACGCCCTCGTCGAGGCCGCGCACCGGTCCGACCGCGTCGCCGAACTCGACCGCTGGACCGCGATCCTCGACGGTGACGACCCGCTGCTCGGGGACCGTCCCCTCGACCCGGTCGTCGACACCAACGCCACGGTCCGCACCGTCTCCACCGACCTGCCCGCCGACGTCACCGCCGCGCTGCTGACCGCGGTGCCCGGCGCCTTCCACGGCACCGTCAACGACGGCCTGCTCACCGCCCTGGCACTGGCGGTCACCGCCTGGCGCCGCGACCACGGCACCGACGTGGACGACGTGCTGGTCGGCCTCGAGGGACACGGCCGGGAGACCGCCGTCGCCCCGGGCGCGGACCTGTCCCACACCGTCGGCTGGTTCACCACCATCCATCCGGTCCGGCTCGACCTGAGCGGTGTCGACCTGCCGGACGCGCTGCGCGGCGGCGACGCCGCCGGTGCCGCGATCAAGGCCGTGAAGGAACAGCTCGCCGCCGTCCCCGACCACGGCCTCGGGTTCGGCCTGCTGCGCTACCTCAACGCCGGCACCGCCGTCCGGCTGCGGACCCGCCCCGCCCCGCAGATCAGCTTCAACTACCTCGGCCGCCTCACCCCGGCCCTCACCGAAGCGGACACCCCGTGGCTGCCGGTGGACGCCTTCGACCGCGGCGGCGCCCAGAGCCCGGACATGCCGGCCGCCGCCGCCGTCGACATCAACGCCGTCACCGTGTCCACCCCCGACGGGCCGGTGCTGCGCGCCACCTTCTCCTACCCGCAGCACCTGCTCGCCGACGCCGACGTCGTCGCCCTCACCGACCGGTGGGCGGCCGCGGCCGCCGCCCTGGCCCGGCATGCCCGCGACCCGCACGCCGGCGGCCTGACCCCGTCCGACGTGCCCCTCGTCGCCCTCGACCAGCCCACCCTCGACCGCCTCGAACGCCACTACCGGGCGGCCGGGCACGACACCGGCCTGGCCACCGTGTGGCCCGTCGCCCCGCTGCAGGCGGGGTTGCTGTTCCACGCCCTGCTTTCCGCGCAGTCCGCCGACGCCTACGTCGTGCAACTCGTCCTCGACCTGCACGGCACCGTCGACCCGGACCGGCTGCGCCGCGCCGCGCAGGTGCTGCTCGACCGGCACCCCAACCTGCGGGCCGCGTTCGCCGACGACGGCTCCGGCGGCTTCGTCCAGGTCGTCCCCGCCCGCGTCGAACTGCCCTGGACGGTGCTGGACCTGACCGGCCTCGACGATCCGGACCGTCAGGCGGCGCGCCTGCTCGACGAGGACCGCCGCACCCGATTCGACACCGCCGTCGCCCCGCTGCTGCGCGCCACCCTCGTCCGGGTCGCCGCCGACCGGTACCGGCTGGCCCTGACCAATCACCACATCCTGCTCGACGGCTGGTCCACGCCGCTGCTGGTCAAGGACCTGCTGCTGCTGTATGCCACCGACGGCGACACCGCCGCCCTCGACCGGCCCCGCAGCTACGGCGACTATCTGCAGTGGCTGGCCGGGCAGGACCCCGACACCGCCGCGGACGCCTGGGCCCACACCCTCGCCGGTCTCGACGAGCCCACCCTGCTCGCCCCCGCGCACCGCCCCGGCCGCACCGCCGCGGTCTCGCAGGACCTCGACCTGGACCTGCCGTCCGGTCTCGCCGCGCGCCTCGACGCCGTCGCCACCGACCGAGGCGTGACCGTCAACACCGTGGTGCAGACCGCGTGGGCGCTCGTGCTCGGCGCGCTGACCGGCCGCCACGACGTCGTCTTCGGCGCCACCGTCTCCGGCCGACCCCCACAGGTCGCCGGCATCGAGTCGATGGTCGGGCTGTTCATCAACACCGTCCCCGTCCGGGTCACCGTGCGGCCCGCCGAGACCCTCGGCGCCCTGCTCGACCGGGTGCAGGCCGAGCAGGCGGCCATGCTCGACCACCACCACATCGGTCTGAGCGCCATCGAACGCCGCGTCGGCGCCGCCGCCGGCTTCGACACCCTCACCGTGTTCGAGTCCTATCCGGTGGACCGGGCCGGGTTGACCGAGGACACCGACATCGCCGGGATGCGGGTGGCCGGCATCAGCGGCCACGACGCCGCGCACTACCCGCTGAGCATCGTCGCGCACCCGGCCGGCACCGGCGACACCGCGACCCTGCACCTGCGGCTGAAGTACCTGCCCGAGGTGTTCGACCGCCCGGCCGTCGAGACCGTCGCCCGCCGCCTCGAGCGGGCCCTGACCACCCTGGCCACCGATCTCGACGCCCCGGCCGCGGCCGTCGACGTGCTCCTCGACGACGAACGCGCCGTCCTCGCCCCGGTCCGCGGTCCCGCCGGCGGCACCACCCGCACCCTGCCGGAGCTGTTCACCGCGACCGCCGCCGCCCATCCGGACGCCGTCGCGATCGTCGACGGCGCCGCCCGGTGGACCTACCGCCGGCTCGACGAATGGTCCACCCGCGCCGCCCGCGTCCTGCTCGACCTCGGCGTGGGTCCGGAAACCTTCGTGGCCCTGGGGATTTCGCGATCGTTGCACTCGGTGGCCGCGATGTGGGCGGTCACCAAGACCGGCGCCGCGTTCGTGCCCGTCGACCCGAACTATCCCACCGACCGCATCGCCTTCATGCTCGCCGACAGCGGCGCCACCCTCGGCGTGACCACCGCCGCGCACCGCGACACGCTGCCGGACACCGCCCGCTGGCTCACCGTCGACACCGACGCCTTCGCCGCCCGGCTCGCCGACGCCTCGACCGACCCGATCGGCGACGCCGACCGCCGCAGCCCGCTGCGCCTGGACCACCCCGCCTACCTCATCTACACCTCCGGCTCCACCGGCCGCCCGAAGGGCGTGGTGACCACCCACCGCAGCCTCGAGAACTTCGCCCTCGACCAGCGCAGCCGGTTCGGCGCCGGCCCCGGCGCGACCGTCATGCACTTCTCCTCGCCGAGCTTCGACGCCTCGATCTTCGAATACCTGCTCGCGTTCGGTTCCGGTGCCACCCTGGCGGTCGTACCGCCCACCGTGTACGGCGGCGACGAACTCGCCCGCGTCCTACGCGCGCACGGCGTCACCCACGGCTTCATCACCCCCGCCGCCCTGGCCTCCCTGCCCCCCGACAACCTCGACGCCTTCGCCGAGCTCGCCGTCGGCGGCGAGGCATGGCCGTCGGAACTGCGCGACACCTGGGCGCCCGGCCGGCGCCTGGTCAACGCCTACGGCCCCACCGAAACCACGATCATGGCCGCCATCAGCGCCCCGATGACCGTCGCCGGCCCCATCACGCTCGGCGGCCCGCTGCGCGGCGTCCGCGCCCTCGTCCTCGACGCCGCCCTGCGCCCCGTGCCCGCCGGCGTCGCGGGCGAGCTGTACCTCGGCGGCCTCGGCCTGGCCCGCGGCTACCACGCCCGCCCCGACCTGACGGCCGGCCGGTTCGTCGCGGATCCGTTCGGGGCGCCGGGGGAGCGGCTGTACCGCACCGGCGACGTGGTGCGCTGGACCGACGCCCTCGAACTCGAATACGTGGGCCGCTCCGACTTCCAGGTCAAGGTCCGCGGCTTCCGCATCGAACTCGGCGAGATCGACGCCGCGCTGTGCAGCCACCCGGGCGTCGCATTCGCCGCGACCCTCGGCCACACCGCCCCGTCGGGGGAGACCGTGCTCGTCGCCTACGTCCTGCCCACCCCCGGACACGACATCGACGCCGACGCCCTGCGCGCGCACGTCGGCGACCGGCTGCCGGCGCACATGGTGCCCGCCGCGGTCGTCGTCCTCGACGAGATCCCCCTCACCCCGGTCGGCAAGCTCGACCGCCGCGCCCTGCCCGCACCGGACCTGTCCGGCGGCAGCGGCGACTACGTCCCACCCGCCGGCGCACTCGAAACCGCCGTCGCCGGGGTGTTCGCCGACGTCCTCGGCCTCGACCGGGTCTCGGTCACCGACAGCTTCTTCGACATCGGCGGCAACTCCCTCGTCGCGACCCGCGCCGCCTCCCGTCTCGGCGCCGCCCTCGGGGTCGACCTCGGGGTGCGGGCCCTGTTCGAGGCCCCCACCGTCCGCGCCCTCGCCGCCCGCCTCGCCGAAACCCCGGGCGCCGAACCCGCCATCGGCACCGGACCGGCCCGGCGCCCGCGTCCCGACCGCATCCCGCTGTCCCCGGCCCAGCAGCGCATGTGGTTCGTCAACCAGTTCGACACCAGCTCCCCGGCCTACAACATCCCGCTCGCGATCCGGCTGACCGGCCATCTGTCCGTCGCCGCGCTCGACACCGCCGTCCGCGACGTCCTGGCCCGGCACGAGAGCCTGCGTACCGTCTACCCGGCCGGCCCCACCGGGCCCGTGCAGCGGATCCTCGACGCCGACGACGTCGGCCTCACCGTCGACGTCGTGCCCGCCACCGAGGACACCGTCGTCACCGCCGCCGGAGAGTTCGCCGCCACCGGATTCGACGTCACCGTCGATGTGCCGCTACGGGCGCGGGTGTACACCCTCGGCCGCGACGACCATCTCGCCGTCCTCGTCGTCCACCACATCGCCGCCGACGGCTTCTCCACCGCCCCCCTGGCCCGCGACCTGATGACCGCCTACCAAGCCCGCACCCGCGGCGACGCCCCCGCCTGGGCGCCGCTCGAGGTGCAGTACGCCGACTACACCCTCTGGCAGCTCGGCCGCCTCGGCGACGCCGACACCCCCGGCTCCCTCGCCGCCACCCAGCTCGACTACTGGCGCACCACCCTCGCCGGCCTGCCCGAGGTCCTCACCCTCCCCACCGACCGGCCGCGGCCCGCGCAACGGTCCTTCCGCGGCGACGTCGTCCGCTTCCCGATCGACGCCGCCCTGCACGACCGCCTGACCCGCCTCGCCCACGCCCACGGCACCACCGTGTTCATGGCCGTCCACGCCGCCCTCGCGGTGCTGCTGGCCCGGCTCTCCGGCAGCGACGACATCGCCGTGGGCACCCCCATCGCCGGCCGCGGGCACCGTGCCCTCGACGACGTCGTCGGCATGTTCGTCAACACCCTCGTGCTGCGCACCCGCGTCCCCGGGCAGATCACCTACACCGACCTGCTCACCGACGTCACCACCACCGACCTCGACGCCTTCGCCCACGCCGACGTCCCCTTCGAACAGGTCGTCGACGCCGTCGACCCCGCCCGCTCCACCGCCCACGCGCCGCTGTTCCAGGTCTCCCTCGAATTCCAGAACACCGAACGCCCCCGCCTGGAACTGCCGCACCTGACCGTCACCGGCCTGCCCCTGGATCCGACGGTGGCCAACTTCGACCTCGAACTGTTGCTCGGCGAGAACCACGACGACACCGGCGCCCCCACCGGCTTCGACGCCGCCCTCGTCTACGCCACCGACCTGTTCGACGCCGACACCGTCGCCGCCGTCGCCGACCGGTTCGTCCGCCTCCTCGACGCCGTCACCGGCGCCCCCGACACCCCCGTCGGCGACCTCGACCTCGTCACCGCCGACGAGACCCGCGCCCTGGTCCCCGCGCACGGCCCGCACACCCTCGGCACCCGGCTGTGGCCACAGATCCTCGCCGACGCCGTCGCCGTCGATCCCGACGCCCTCGCCGTCGTCGACGGGCCCCGCCGCGCCACCTACCGCGATCTCGACGCCCACTCGAGCCGCCTCGCCCGGATGCTCGTCGACTACGGCGTCGGCCCCGAGACCGTCGTCGCCCTCGGCCTGCCCCGCAGCCTCGACTCCGTGACCGCGCTGTGGGCCGTGACCAAGACCGGCGCCGCCTTCGTGCCCGTCGACCCGAGCTACCCCCGCGACCGCATCGAATACATGCTCGCCGACAGCGGCGCCGCCCTCGGCCTCACCGTCACCGCCCACCGCGACGGGCTGCCCGCCACCGTGCCGTGGTTCGCCCTCGACTCCGCCACCACCGTCGCCGAACTCGCGCCGTACCCGCCCGAACCCCCGACCGACACCGACCGCACCGCGCCCCTCGAACCCGACCATCCCGCCTACCTGATCTACACCTCCGGTTCGACCGGCCGGCCCAAGGGCGTCGTGCTCACCCACCGCGGCCTGTCCGACCTCGCCGTCGAGGAACACCTCCACCTCGACGTCCGGCCCGGCAGCCGCGTCTCGCACCTGGCCTCACCGAGCTTCGACGCCTCGGTGTTCGAACAGATGATGGCCCTCTCGGCCGGCGCCACCCTCGTGATCGTGCCGCCGACCGTGTACGGCGGCGACGAACTCGCCGACGTCCTGCACACCGAACAGGTCACCCACGCGTTCATCACGCCCACCGCGCTGGCCTCCCTCGACCCGGACGCCGTCGACAGCCTGGAGGTGCTCCTCGTCGCCGGCGAGGCGTGCCCACCCGAACTCGTCGCCCGCTGGGCCCCCGGCCGCCGCATGGTCGACGCCTACGGCCCCACCGAGGCGACCATCATGACCTCCGTCAGCGACCCCCTGACCCCGGGCGAACCCGTCACCATCGGCCGGCCGACCCGCGCCTTCCACGCCGTCGTCCTCGACACCCGGCTGCGCCCCGTGCCCGTCGGCGTCGCCGGCGAACTGTATGTCGCCGGGCCGGGCCTCGCGCGCGGCTACCACGCCCGACCCGACCTGACCGCCGCGCGCTTCGTCGCCGACCCGTTCGGGGTGCCGGGGGAGCGGATGTACCGCACCGGCGACGTCGTGCGCTGGACCAAGGAGCACGACCTCGAGTACGTCGGCCGCTCCGACTTCCAGGTCAAGGTCCGCGGCTTCCGCATCGAACTCGCCGAGATCGACGCCGCACTCACCGGACACCGGGACGTGGCGTTCGCCCACACCATCGGCCACACCGCCCCGTCGGGGGAGACCGTCCTCGTCTCCTACGTGCTGCCCGCCCCCGGCACCGCCCCCGGCCCCGCCGACATCAGAAAGCATGTGTCGCAACACCTTCCGGCGCACATGGTGCCCACGGCCGTGATCGTGCTCGACAGGATCCCGCTCACGCCCGCCGGCAAACTGGACCGGCGCGCCCTGCCGGAGCCGGACTTCTCGGCGCTCGGCGGCGCCTACCGCGCCCCGGCCACGGACCTCGAGCGCACCGTGGTGGGGGTGTTCGTCGAGCATCTCGGCCTCGACCGGGTCTCGGTCGACGACAACTTCTTCGACCTCGGCGGCACCTCGCTGCTCGCCACCCGGATGCTGCCGGCGCTCGGCGAACGTCTCGGCCGTCCGGTCCCGCTGCAGTCGATCTTCGTCCATCCGACCCCCGCCGGCCTCGCCGCCCACCTCGGCGGCCCGCAGGAACGCACCGGCATCGACGAGGCCCTGCAGGTGCTCGTGCCGCTACGTGAAGGCACCGGCGCACCGCTGTTCTGCCTCCACCCGGCCGCCGGCCTGTCGTGGGCGTACGCGCCGCTCGCACAACGCATCGGCGGCGACCGGCCGGTCTACGGGCTGCAGCTGCCCACTCTCAGCGGCGGCCCCGCCCCGGAGTCCGTCACCGCGCTGGCCCAGCGGTACGTCGAGGAGATCCGGCGCATCCAGCCCCACGGCCCCTACCACCTGCTCGGCTGGTCGCTGGGCGGCGTCGTCGCCCACGCGGTCGCCGTGGACCTGCGCCGGGCGGGGGAGCGCGTGGACACCCTGGCCCTGCTCGACAGCCACCTCAGCGTCCGGGGCGCCGGGTCGGTCGGGGTCCGCGACATGCTCCGCGACCTCGGCGTGCCGGTCGACGCCGAGCAGGACCCGACCTACGACCAGGCGTCGGCGCTCCTCGACGCCGCGCTCGGCGGCGGCACCGGCCTGACCGCCGCGCACCTCGAGCGGATCCACCGCGGCTCGGCCGCCGCGTTGCGGGCCGCCCGCCGGCACACGCCCGCCACCTTCGACGGGGACGTGCTGTTCTTCACCGCCACCCGGTCCGCGGCACCGGCGCCGGCGGTCGCGGCCTGGCACAACGTGGTGTCGGGGGAGATCCACCAGTACCGGATCGACTGCGACCACCACGAGATGGTGGCCCCGCACGCGGTCGAGGCGATCGTGCGGGTCCTGTCGGCGCGGCTGGCGGACACCGCGATCACCGGCGCGGGCCCGCGGGGCTGAGGCCACCGCCCGGCACATCGGGGCGGACCGGATCGACCTCCCGGTCCATAACGTCAGAAGGCGACCGCGCTTGCGCGGCCGCCACGTCCCGGCGATCTCGCCCTCGATGAGCACTGCGCGCGGCCCTGACGAGCTGCCACCGGCCCCTCCGGTCATATATCCGATCCGGCGCGTCGACCCAGAACAGGTCGGCACGCGGCGGGGACGTGGGGTCTGCGACCGATCACCGCCCGAGCGGGCTGTAGAAGACCAACCCGTTGCCCTTGTTGTCGTACACCACGGCGCGGCGCTCGTGCGCGTCGTCGTACGGGCCCTTCACGATGCCGCCGCCGGCTTCTTCGATGGCCTTCGCGGCGGCGTCCACGTCGGCGGTCTTGATGCCGACGACCACCTGGCCGTGGATCGGATGGTCGATTGCGGTCGCGAGTGCGAGGGTGACCCCGCCACCGTCGAGGGCCGCGAAATGAGCGCCGTCGCGGAACTTCAACGCCATGCCCAGGGTCTCGTTGTAGAACTTGATCGACTCGTCGAGATCGTCGGTCGACAGCACGATCATCTTCACTTCATGGCCGCTCACGAAAGTCCTCCTTCGGCGAATGTCCGGAAAGCCTAACGGGATCGACACCAGGGCAGCGAGAGTCGATCGTCCCTTCGAGCGCCGCCGGTCGACCCCTCCCAGTCCGATTTTTGTCACAGTGACGTATCAGGGTCGATGAATTTTGTGCGGCGCGAGGGGAGGGGAGGCGGTTCGAGGCCGGCGGTGTCGGCAGCGCCGCTGGTTACCATCGACGAGTGGACCGTGCCGCCAGACTCGTGCTCGCTGTCGACCGTCAGGGCGGCCGATGCCTGTGGTGCGGCAGACGGTTCGGGCCCCTGGTACCACCGACCACCGAACACCTCGTGCCGTGAGTCAAAGGCGGTCCCAGCATCGCCGCCAACGAGGCTGCCGCGTGCCCGCGGTGCAACGCGGATCGCGGACACATGGGCCCGATCGACTGGCTCGCACAGTGCCGACACCGACACGGATGGACCCCTCAGGCGAGTCTGCTGGCAACGCTGCTGAACGAGTTGAACCTCGAATTCGACAGCGCGGGTGGACATCGCCGCGCCAAGCGCTACCTGTCCGGCCAGCTGCGGCGTTGCCGACCCGGCGACTGCTGAGGGACGCTGACCGGGGATTCACCCCAGCAATCGTCACTGTGACGAATTCCTTCGCGAGAGGCCCGCAGGGGGGCGAGGGCACGCCACGCCGGAGCACGTGGTCGATTGCTGATCCCGGGGTGGCATCCGGCCGCTCGGCGGCAGGCACGTCCGGGCTCTGGGCGGCGCGGTTCGGCAGCGAGCCCGCGATACAAAGTGCCCGACGTTGCGCCGCGACGCCGAAAGCCGAGCAGATGAACGTCGTCACGACGGGCAGGCTCGCGACATCCTCGACACCCGACCGGATCCCGCGTCGGCGAAAAGGCTGGTCACGGCCGGTACCCTTATTGCCGATAATCCACATTATGTCAACTAACGGATCGGAGAACTCCCCACCGGGATCGAATACAGCGCCGAGGTGGTCCACGCCCCGCGTCGCGACGGCGGAGGGCGATCGAGCAGACGGCGGATTGGATCCGCTCCGGCAGCGCCGGGAACGGCGGGCCGCCCCACGGAACGGCCGGTGCGCTGCTGCGACGTTCTTCGGCGCGACGGCCGATCGCCACATACGGGATCACGACATCTCGCAGACGATCCGACCTGCCGTGAAGATATACCGCACGGACCCGTCCCGACGCCCCTGCGGCGCGCGACGTTCGGCATGGACGAGGCCTCCTCCCCGATGCCCGAGCACCCCGATGCCCGAGCACCCCGACGGCCGGGAATGTCCCGCGCCGCCGGCGACCGGCCGGCATGCCCGGCCCCACGGCGCACCGCGTCGATCCTCTCGTCGGGGTCGGCGCCGCACTCCTCGTCATTTATAATAACGATTATGATGGATAATCACCGTTATCCATCATGCGCGGCAGAGGTCGCGGCGGGACGCTCCCGGATGCCGGCGGAACGCCGCCGTGTGGGCAATCCCGGGGTCGCCGCCCTCCTCCCTTGCGCCCCGGGCGCGACGAACCGGCCCGCGTGCGGGTGAGCGCCGGGAAGGCAACCCTCGCGCTCGTCCCCGGGCGGCGATACGTCTCGCCCACCCCTCCCGTCCCGGACCTCTCCCCGCACGGCACCCCCTTCCGCGTCGACGTAGATTCGGGTTCGACAGGTATGGTCGGTTCCGCCGGGCCGGCCCGGGGTACGGGAGGGACGTCGATGCGGCCGAGCGTGTGGTTGACCCCGGGCGAGCTGTCCGCCCGCTCCGGGGTGGCGGTGTCCGCGCTGCACTACTACGAGGCCCGCGGCCTGATCGACAGCAGGCGCACCTCCGGGAACCGGCGCACCTACCGGCGCGACACGCTGCGTCGCCTGGCGTTCATCCGGGTCGCCCAGGGCGTCGGAGTCTCCCTCGACGAGATCCGGGAGGCGCTCGATTCGTTGCCGGACAGCCGGGTGCCCACCGCCGCGGACTGGGCCCGGCTGTCGCGGCAGTGGCACGACCGGCTCACCGAGCGGATCGAGGCGCTCACCGCCCTGCGGGACAGTTTCACCGACTGCATCGGTTGCGGCTGCCTGAGCCTGGCCTCGTGTCCGCTGGCCAACCCCGGCGACGTGCTGGGAGCGCAGGGGCCGGGACCGCACCGGCTCGGCAGGTCCGTGCCCCGATAGGAGTCCGGCACCCGCGCCCCGCCTCGGGTCCCCACTCCCCTTTCCTGTTGTCACACCGTTCCCGTCGGTCCCGGATGTCACACTGGTATCGCACAGGTGTACGACCGGTACGTGAGGAGGGGCATGACGAGCCGGGTGGATCCGGGGTTGCTGGACTGGGTCGCCGCGTATCTCGAGACGTTGCAGACGGCGAAGCGGTCGGCGCACACCGTCAAGGCGTACCGACTGGATCTGCAGGCGGTGTGCGAGGAACTCGGCGTCAAGCTCTCGGTCGCCCCGGAGGACCTGTGCGTGCAGGACATCACGATCCGGGCGATGCGCTCGGCGTTCGCCGCGTTCGCGCGGGAGCGGCAACCGGCGTCGGTGCGGCGGGCCTGGTCGGTGTGGAACAGCTTCTGCAACTTCCTCGTCTCCGAGGGGGTGTCGGAGGGCAACCCGATGGCGTCGATCGCCCAGCCGAAGCGGCCGCAGCACACCCCGAAGTCGTTCACGCCCAAGGCGATCGGTCAACTCGTCGACACCCTCACCGTCGAGGCGCAGCGCCCCGCCGCCTCGGGCCGGGAGTGGCCTCAGCGCGATCTGGCGCTCATCGCGACCCTGTTGCTGACCGGCATCCGCTCGGAGGAGCTGATCCGCCTCGATCTCGGCAGCGTTCTCGGCGGCACCGAGGCGCCCGTGCTGCGGGTGATGGGCAAGGGATCGGTGGAACGGCGGATTCCGCTCGAGGAGAGCTGGACGGCGATCGTCTCCGGGTACCTCGAGGAGCGCTACACGCGGTTCCCCCCGTCCCAGCGGTCCCGGCGCGGCGACGACGAGACGCCGGCGGTGTGGGAGCGCTATCCCCCGTCCGATCCGTTGTTCGTCGGCGCCGACGGCCGGCGCATCACCCGCGGCACGCTGCAGTACCGGGTGCGGCGGATGTACCGGATGGCGGGCATCGAGGGTGAGCGCAAGCGGGGCGCCCTCGCGCACGCGCTGCGGCACACCTTCGCCACCAGTCTGGCCGACGGCGGCGCGACGATGGTGGAACTGCAGCAGTTGCTCGGACACCGGTCGCTGCAGACCGTGCAGATCTATACGTCGGCGACGGACGACGCGGTCCGGCACGCCGCGCGGCACAATCCGGTCTACGGGCTGCTCGACCGGCGCGAGTGAGGCCCGGCGCGCGGGGGCCGGCCGGTGGCGGGACGCGTAAGCCTGTGGTGAGCGGGTATTGCTGACAGACTGGGGGCGGCGCGGGAGCCCCGTCGCTCGTCCCCCCACCGGTTGCCCGGTCGACCCGAGACATCGAGGAGCACGGAATGAGCATCCAGTCGGTTGAGCCACGTCGTCACCATGTCGTGGTGATCGGATCCGGATTCGGGGGCCTGTTCGCCACCAAGGCCCTCGCACGTGCCGACGTGGACGTCACCGTCGTCGCTCGGACCACGCACCACCTCTTCCAGCCGCTGCTGTACCAGGTGGCGACGGGCATCCTGTCGGTGGGCGACATCGCGCCCCCGACCCGCCTGGTGCTGCGCAAGCAGAAGAACGCGCAGGTGCTGCTCGGCGACGTCGAGTCGATCGATCTGACGCAGCAGACCGTCACGTCCCGGTTCCTCGAGCACGAGACGGTGACGCCGTTCGACAGCCTGATCGTCGCCGCCGGTGCCGGGCAGTCGTATTTCGGCAACGACCAGTTCGCCGAGTTCGCGCCCGGCATGAAGACGATCGACGACGCGCTCGAGCTGCGCGGCCGGATCCTCGGGGCGTTCGAGCAGGCGGAACTGTCCGAGGATCCGGCCGAGCAGCGGCAGCTGCTCACGTTCGTGGTGGTCGGGGCGGGCCCCACGGGGGTGGAACTCGCCGGGCAGATCGCGGAGCTGTCCCATCACACGCTCCGGGGCGCGTTCCGCACCATCGATCCGTCGTCGGCGCGGGTGGTGCTGCTCGACGGGGCACCGGACGTGCTGCCGGTGTACGGGGGCAAGCTCAGCGCCAAGGCCCGTCAGACCCTCGAGAAGCTCGGCGTGGAGATCCAGCTCAACGCGATGGTCACCGACGTGGACGCGACGGGCCTGACGATCAGGGAGAAGGACGGCACCGAGCGCCGGATCGAATCGCAGTGCAAGGTGTGGTCGGCGGGCGTGTCGGCGAGCCCGCTGGGCCGGCAGCTCGCCGAGCAGTCCGGCGCCGAGGTCGACCGGGCGGGCCGGGTCCAGGTGAATCCGGACCTGTCGCTGCCCGGTCACCCGAACGTGTTCGTCATCGGCGACATGATGTCGTTGGACAAGCTGCCCGGCCTGGCGCAGGTGGCGATGCAGGGCGGTAAGTACGCGGCGCGGCAGATCGTGGCGGGCCTGTCCGGTCACAGTCCGGCCGAACGCAAGCCGTTCAAGTACTTCGACAAGGGTTCGATGGCCACGATCAGCCGGTTCAGCGCGGTCGCGAAGGTCGGCAAGCTCGAGATCAGCGGGTTCGTCGGCTGGGTGGCCTGGCTGGGGATCCACCTGCTGTACCTGGTGGGGTTCTCGAACAAGCTGTCGACCCTGCTGTCGTGGGCCACGACGTTCCTGACCCGGGGCCGCAACGAGATGGCCTCGACGGAGCAGCAGGTGTTCGCCCGCAACGCGATCGATCGGCTGCAGCGGCACACCGAGGAGACCGAACGCGGCAGCCGCCGCGCCGCGGGCTGAGACGCGGCCGCCGCCGCGCCGCGGGCTGAGACGCGGCCGCCGCCGCGCCGCGGACTGAGGCCGGTTCCGGCGGCCCCACCGCTGTGGTCAGCCCCCCAGGGCGTCGGGATCGAGGATGTTGGCGAGGCGCACCTGCCCGTGGGCGACGGTGCGGTCCTGTTCGTCGGTGATGGCGACCTGCCACAGCTGCTGGCTGCGCCCGCGCTGGATGGGGGTGGCGGTGGCGGTGAGCACACCCTCGCGGGTGGCGCGGATGAAGTCGGTGTTGTTGTTCACCCCCACCACCTTGCCGCGGTCGCCGAGCCAGATGCTGCCGGCAAAGCTGGCGACGGACTCGACGACCGCGCAGTAGACGCCGCCGTGGACGATGCCGAACGGCTGGTGCTGGGTCGGGGTGACGGTCCAGTGCGCGCGGACCCGGTCCGGGCCGAGTTCGGTGAACTCGAGGCCGAGGACGGAGCCGAAGCCGTTGTTGTGCTGTTCGGTGACGGCCGCGGGGTCGGTCAGGTGCTCCTGCGTGGGCAGATCGGTCATGTGTCACTCCGTCCGGGTCGTGCCAGCTCCCTGGCGCGGGCCCGGCGGCGGTCGCCGGGTCTGGAAGGGATGCTAGGACATCGCCGGTGGCACGCAGTGCCGGGACGAGCCGGCGGGCCTCGCGTCGTGGACGCGAGG
>NZ_WVTE01000249.1:0-36779 GCF_009939605.1 Rhodococcus sp. YH1
GTGCTCTTTCGTCGAGTCGAGTTGGTAGCTCTCTCGAAGAATCACGCGGTGACCGTCTTTCGTCCGGTTACGACACGCCGGTCATCGGATCCGATCCGGCTCGTACACCATCCTGATGGACGCAACCATGTTTCTGTGGAAGGAACCCCAAGATGATCGGGTGGTAACCGTCGCGAGTCGCCGCGACACGCCGAACAACACCGGCCCCTACAGTCGCAGCAGGTCGCCGAGGTGAAGAATCGAGCTCAGAGTGCATCCGAGAACGCTACGAGCCGGTGGCGAGGCATGTGAAGTGTGAGAACAGGTGAACTCCTGGTACGTCAATGAGTGCTTACGTCACGACCCGACCAAGAGTTCCCTGGCCATCATCGCTCATCGCGCCGTGCCCGTCATGCCCCACCCCGGACACGGCCCCCGGACACCAGTGCGCGGTGTACCGTCGTCGTCGCTCACCGACGCCCAGTGGGCGCTGCTCGAGCCGCCCGTGCCGCCGCCGGGCAACATCGACGGCGAGGGCGACGACCCGACCGCCGGGACCCGGCGTCACCGCGCCGATCGGCAATGTTCGGTAGACCGAAAACAAGTCTGCGAGTAGCCTGGCGGACGGGTTCCCCGAGGCGCACGGAGGTCGAGATGACGACGATGGATTCGCCCACCCCCACCCGCCGCCGGCCCGCGTCCGTCGACGTGGCCGGAACCGCATGGCCGCTGTACAAGCTCGAGGCACTCGTCGCGGCCGTCCTGGTCCTCCTGGCGCTGTTCGCGATCACCGCGGATGCGCAGACCGCCGTGCTCACCGCCGCCGCGACCGCCACCGTCGTCTGGTGGGCCCGCCTGCTGCACTACCGCCGCGACACCTGACCGCAGCGACACCCGACCGCAGCGGCGTCCGACTGCAGACACCGTCGGCGGGTCAGGTCGCCAGGCAGGCCGGCCCGAGCAGAGCCTTGAGATCCCCCATCAGCGCCGACGACGGCTCCACCCGCAGGCTGTCGTCCACCTTCAGCACGGTGACCTTGCTGCCGGAGATCAGCCGGACGTGCACGTCCGAGGTACCGGGGTGGCGGGTGAGCACGCTCTTGAGCGCCCCGACCTTGTCGGGGGTGCACAGCCGGGTCGGCATCGACACCGACAGCGGCTTGGCCACCCCGACCTGCGACAGGTCGGGCACGGCGAGATCGTTGGCGATCAACGAGATCCGGTCGTCGCGGATCGACACCCGCGCCTTGACCAGCACCACCGAGTCCTCGACCACGTCCATGCCGTACACCGAGTAGGACTGCGGGAAGAAGAGCACCTCGATGCCGCCGGCGAGATCCTCGAGCTGCGCCGACGCCCAGGTCAGACCGTTCTTGTTGATGCGGCGGTTCACCGACGCGAGGATGCCGCCCACGGTGACCTGGGTGCCGTCCTTGATCGCGCCCTCGAGGATGGTCGGGATCGCGGTGTCCGACTGCTGGGCGAGCACGTGCTCGACGCCGTTGAGCGGATGCCCGGACACGTACAGGCCCAGCATCTCCCGTTCGAGGGCGAGCTTGTGCTTGGTATCCCACTCCTCCTCGGGGATCTTCACGTTGAACACCGAGGTGACCGACTCGTCGGCGTCCGCGCCGCCGAACAGGTCGAACTGCCCGATCGCCTCGGCCTTCTTGGTGCCCATGACCGCGTCGATCGCGTCGGCGTGGACCAGCATCAGGCCCTTGCGGGGATGGCCGAGCGAATCGAACCCGCCGGCCTTGATCAGCGACTCGGTGACCTTCTTCGAACATGCGAGCGCATCGATCTTGTTGAGGTAGTCGGAGAAGTCGGTGAACCGGCCCTTCTCCTCCCGCGCCCGGATGATGGACGCCACGACGTTGATACCGACGTTGCGCACCGCGCCGAGGCCGAACCGGATGTCCTCCCCCACCGACGCGAAGTCGACCCGCGACTCGTTGACGTCGGGCGGCAGCACGGTGATGCCCATCTTGCGGCAGTCCGACAGGTAGACCGCAGCCTTGTCCTTGTCGTCGCCGACGGACGTGAGCAGGCCCGCCATGTACTCGGCGGGGTAGTTCGCCTTGAGGTACGCCGTCCAGAACGAGACGAGGCCGTACCCGGCGGCGTGCGACTTGTTGAACGCGTATCCGGCGAACGGAAGCACCGTGTCCCACAATGCGGTGATCGCGGGCTGGGAGAAGCCGTTGTCGAGCATGCCCTTCTGGAAGCCGCCGTACGCCTCCTCGAGGATCTCCTTCTTCTTCTTGCCCATGGCTCGCCGTAGCAGGTCTGCCTGTCCGAGCGAGTAACCGGCCACCTTCTGAGCGATCTGCATGATCTGCTCCTGGTAGACGATCAGGCCGTAGGTGTCGGCCAGGATGTCCTTCAGCGGCTCCTCGAGCTCGGGGTGAATCGGCTTGACCTCTTGCCGGCCGTTCTTGCGGTCGGCGTAGTCGTTGTGGGCGTTCATGCCCATCGGGCCGGGCCGGTACAGCGCGAGCACGGCGACGATGTCCTCGAAGCCGGTCGGCTGCATCCGGCGCAGCAGATCGCGCATGGCGCTGCCGTCGAGCTGGAACACGCCCAGGGTGTCGCCGCGGGCCAGCAACTCGTAGGTGGGCGGATCCTCGAGCGGCAGCGTGTCCAGGTCGAGGTCGATGCCGCGGTTGTTCTTGATGTTCTCGATCGCGTCACCGATGACGGTGAGGTTCCGCAGACCGAGGAAGTCCATCTTCAGCAGGCCGATGGCCTCGCACGACGGGTAGTCCCAGCCGGTGATGATCGCGCCGTCCTGCGCCCGCTTCCACAGCGGGATGGCGTCCATCAGCGGCTCGGAGGACATGATCACCGCGCAGGCATGCACGCCGGCGTTGCGGATCAGGCCCTCGAGGCCGAGCGCGGTGTCGTAGATCTTCTTCACGTCCGGGTTGGATTCGATCAGCGCCCGGACCTCGGCGGCCTCCTTGTACCGCTCGTGGTTCGGGTCGGTGATGCCCGACACCGGAATGTCCTTGGCCATGATCGGCGGCGGCAGCGCCTTGGTGATCTGGTCGGCGATCGCGAAGCCCGGCTGGCCGAACTGCACGCGCGCCGAGTCCTTGATCGCGGCCTTCGTCTTGATGGTGCCGAACGTGATCACCTGGGCGACCTTGTCGTTGCCCCACTTCTCGGTCGCGTACCGCACCATCTCGCCGCGGCGGCGATCGTCGAAGTCGATGTCGATATCGGGCATGGACACGCGCTCGGGGTTGAGGAACCGCTCGAACAGCAGGCCGTGCGGGATCGGATCGATGTTCGTGATGCCCATGGCGTAGGCGACGAGCGAACCGGCGGCCGAGCCTCGACCCGGACCGACCCGGATACCCACCTCGCGGGCGTGGTTGATCAGGTCGCCGACGACGAGGAAGTACGCCGGGAAACCCATCTCGCAGATCACGTCGATCTCGTAGTCGGCGCGGCGCAGGTATTCGTCGGGCGCGCCGTTCGGGAAGCGGCGGTCGAGGCCGCGCATGACCTCCTTGCGCAGCCAGCTCGCCTGCGTCTCCCCCTCGGGCACGGGGAAGATCGGCATGCGGTCGCGGTGGGTCCACACCTCCTCGTAGGACTGCACCCGCTCGGCGATGAGCAGCGTGTTGTCGCACGCGCCGGGCACCTCGCCGTCCCACAGCGCCCGCATCTCCGCGGCGGACTTCAGGTAGTAGCCGTCGCCGTCGAACTTGAAGCGGGTCGGATCCGACAGCGTCTTGCCGGTCTGGATGCACAGCAGCGCCTCGTGGTTCTCGGCGGCATCCTTGGTGACGTAGTGGCAGTCGTTGGTGGCCAGCGGCGGGATGCCGAGCGTGCGGCCGATCTCGAGCAGGCCCTCCCGGACGCGGCGCTCGATGGACAGGCCGTGATCCATCAGCTCGAGGAAAAAGTTGTCCTTGCCCCAGATCTCCTGCCACTTCGCGGCCGCCTCGAGCGCCTCGCGGTCGTGGCCGAGACGCAGCCGGGTCTGGATCTCCCCCGACGGGCAGCCGGTGGTCGCGATGATGCCCTCGGCGTGGTGGGCGATGAGGTCCTCGTCCATCCGGGCCCACTTGCCGAGCTGGCCCTCGATGGAGGCGAGCGAGGACAGCTTGAACAGGTTCCGCAGTCCGGTGGCGTTCTCGGCCACCATCGTCATGTGCGTGTACGAGCCGGAACCGGAGACGTCGTCGGACTTCTGGCTCGGATCCCCCCACTGCACGCGCTTGGTGCTGAACCGCGACTCCGGGGCGATGTAGGCCTCGATGCCGATGATCGGCTTGATCCCGAACTTCGTCGCGGCGTTGTAGAACTCGCTGGCGCCGTACATGTTCCCGTGGTCGGTCATCCCGACCGCCGTCATCCCCAGCCGCTCGGCCTCCTTGAACAGGGGACCGACCTTCGCGGCGCCGTCGAGCATCGAGTACTCGGTGTGGTTGTGCAGATGAACGAACGAGTCAGCCACGCGTGCCTCTCCCGGAAGGTCTGTGAGCATCCCGAGTGTAGGCCTCCCCGGCGACGGGATCGGACCGCCACACCGGCGCCGGCGGCGAGTCGTGACCGGTGTTACTCCGGTGTACTCGAGGTGACCGGTTCGAGGCGTCCGCGCGCCGTGCGGGCCCGCAGGACGGCGTCGACGGTGAACACCGCCAGCGCGGTCCAGATCAGCCCGAAGCCGATCCACCGCGAGGCGGGCATGTCCTCGTGCAGCACCAGCACGCCCCACGCCATCTGCAGGCCGGGGGTCAGGTACTGCAGCATGCCGAGGGTCACCAGCGGCACCCGCTGGGCGGCCGCCCCGAACAGCAGCAGCGGCAGCGCCGTGACGAGCCCGGCCGACACGAGCAGCAGCGAGTGCCCGGCCCCGTGGCCGGTGAAGGTGCCGGTGCCGGTGACGGCGAGGAAGACCAGGTAGCCCGCCGCGAACGGCACGGCGACGATGCCCTCCCCCGTCAGCGACGTCCGCGGATCGAGCGGCACGATCTTCTTGACCACCCCGTACAGCGCGAACGAGAACGCCAGGGTCAGCGCGATCAGCGGCGGCCGGCCGTAGTCCACGGTGATCACCGCCACCGCGGCGGTCGCCACGAACAGGGCCGCGACCTGGGGGCGGCGCAGGCGCTCCCGGAAGAACAACACCCCGAACAGCACGCTGACCAGCGGGTTGATGAAGTAGCCCAGCGCGGTCTCGACCACCCGGCCCGACACGACGCCGTAGATGTACGTACCCCAGTTGACGGCGATGGCCACCGACGCCGCCGCGACCAGGGCCCACACCCGCACGCCCAGTCCCCGCAGCGAGCCGAGCCGGCCGAGCACGGCGAGCAGCAGCAGCATCGCCAGCAGCGTCCACAGCACCCGGTGGGCGAGTATCTCGACGGGTCCGGCGGGCTCGAGCAGCCCGAAGAACGCCGGGAAGAGTCCCCACGTCAGATAGGCGCCGAGCCCGCACACGATGCCGGCGTCGAAGCGCGATGCGGTGCTGCTCACCGCTCAACGGTAGGGCCCGGTGGCGCGACCGCGCGCGCCGGGTGGATCAGAACGACACGGTCGGCGGCAGTTCCGTGCCCGCCGGAGCGGTGTAGAACTCACGCTCGCGCACACCCGCCGGTCCCGCGAAGAACATCCACGGGATCGTCTTCAGCGACGTGTTGAGCCGGCCCGCGGCGTCGTTGTAGTACTGGCGGGCGAAGGCGAGCTGGTCCTCGGTCTCGCCGAGCTGGCGCTGCAGATCCAGGAAGTTGGCCGATGCCTTCAGGTCCGGGTAGTTCTCGGCGACGGCGAGCACGTCGAACACCGCCTTCTCGAGCCGGGCGTCGGCCTGGGCCTTCTCTGCGACCGTGCCGCCGGAAGCCGCCCGCGACGCGGCGGTGCGCGCGGCGGTGACCTCCTCGAGCACGCTCTTCTCGTGCGCCGCGTAGCCGCGCACCGTCGCCACGAGGTTCGGCACCAGGTCCGCGCGCCGGCTCAGTTGCACGTCGATGCCACCGAGGGCCTCCTGGGCCAGCACGTCGGCGCGGCGCAGCCGGTTGAAGCCGACCACGAACACGGCACCGAGCACCACCACCAGCACGACGACGATCACGATTGCGGTCACCATGGAGCCGCCCTCCTTCCGTAGCCCGGCACCGGTGCGGACGCGCCGGTGCCTCGTTCACCGCGGCGATCGGTCACCACGAGCCGCCACCACCGCCGCCGCCGCCACCACCGCCACCACCGCCGCCCGACGACGAGGACTGCGACGCGGTGTACGCGCCGATCGACGACGACAGGGCCGACTCGAAGCTGTCGAATCCCCCGGTCCCCGAGGCGAATCCGTGCACTCCGACCGGATACGGGTACCACGCCGGCGCCGGCGGCTCGGACCCGGTGACCGTGCGGTACTTCTCCGCCCACCGGTCGGCCACGCCGAACGCGACCGCGTACGGAATGTAGCGGGTGTAGAGGTCGCGTTCCGCCGAGAACCGGTAGCGGTCCTCGCTCGACGGGGTCACGAGCATGCGCCGGAACCCACCGGCACGCGACCACATCTCGCGGCCCTTCGCGGTGCGCCGCGTCCCCGCCTCCGGCCGCAACAGCTCCCATCCGCCGAACACGAACGCCGCCGCCGGCAGGCCCCACATGCTCGGCCACACCGGCACCGCGAACCCGACCACCGCGAGGACCAGCGCCAGCACCACCGCCGCCTTGCCGAGACGCTCGCGGGCCGACGGGGCCACCAGTCCCTCGGTGCGGGCCCAGATCCGGCACTGCGACGCCAGCTCCGTCGTCGCCTTCGACAACCGTTCCCCCGCCGACTTCGAGCCGTCGGCCCGCAGCACCGCGCCGGGGTACGAGATCTGCAGTGCGTCGCCGACCGCCCGGGTCACCGGGTCCGTCGCCGCCCACCTGTCCGCGGACGCGACGCCGCGGACCTCCCACACGTCGGACTTCTTCCCGCCGCCGGCGGGGCGCAGCTCGACCAGTTCCTCCTCTGCGGCGTACAGCAGCGTCGCCGCGAGCGGCGCGGGCCCGGGCCGCTCGGAGGCGAGGTAGACGGTCTGCACCGGTCCGAAGCCGTCGGGCGGCGAGTACAGCACCGGCAGGCCCGGCTCGGGTTCGCGGGCTGTCCACGCCCACCGGGCCGCGACGGCGAATCCGAGCAGGCTCAGCATCGCGACCACCGCCACGACCGGCGCCGACCGCCCGAGGATGGGATCTCAGGCGACCGGCCAGGGCACCGTGGCCCGGGCCGGGGCGTCGAGCCCGAGCCCGATGCGCACGTTCACCGCCGTCCGGGGTTCGAGCCCGGTCACCCCGACGGAGACGGTGTCGGTGCCGGCCCCGCCGAGGATGCAGGCCGCCCCCGACACCGCACATTCGACCAGGCCGGACGCCGCGGGCAGCCGCACCGTGATGTCGGCCCGGTTGATGGCCATCTCCCACCCGCCGGGAACCACGCTCCAGTGGAACACCGAGCCGACCGGGGCGGCCGTCCCCGCGGCCGTGTCGAACGTCGCGGCGGCGCCGCCCGGTGGGTCGAGGACCCCCTCGGTGGTGTACTCGATGCGATAGGTGTGGGTGCCCGGCTCCAGGTACACGTCGGGGTCCCCGATCTTCGCGACGACGAATCGGTGTCCCTGTTGCCGGCCCGTCTCGAACGGCTCGGGCGCGCCGTCGCGTTCGACGGAGACGATCTCGGGGATGTGGCGCACGTGCGGATCGGCGCCCGTGGTGACGTCCCAGTACCGGAAGATGCCGTGCCGGCCGGCCGGGAAGGCGACCGTGACGGTTTCGGTGGCGGTGAGCCCGCCGTCGGCCTCGACGGTGTAGTCGGCGGTGTAGTTCGTGATCCGCGCCGGATCCGACGCGGCGGATGCGTCGCCGGTGTCGAGTCCGGCGAGCAGCGGCCACAGCAGACCCGTCGCAGCGAGCAGCGCAACCAGGAGATACCCCAGAACCCGTGCCACCGCGCCACCGTACCCACCGGCGAGGCGTCTGTCCCGCCGATCCTGCGCGACCGGACCTCAGGGCTCGCCGTCGTCCGGTCCCGGAGCGACGACGTCGACGTGCTCGGGCAGCAGCGGGTTCACCGAGAACGCGCCGGCGACCGCGTCCGCGGGCAGCAGTTCGACGGCGCGGACGCCGGGGGCCGCGGCGAGCTCCGACGCCGTCGCCGGCGCGACGCGCACCACGACGCCGACGACGCAGGCGCACCCGTCCGCGAGACGATCGGCCGAGACCGCGGCGACGCGCGCGGCCCGGTCGGCGCCGCCCGCCTGCCGCAGCCGGCCCGCCGCGACGGCGGGCGCACGCAGCAGCGCCTCCCGATGGGCGGGCACGGCGACCGGGACCAGTGGGGTCTGCACCCGCTCGATCGGGACGCGGAACAGCACCTGCGCGATGCGTGGGTCTCCCGGCAGCGCCGCCGCCTGCTCGACCGTCACCGGCGTCGCGAAGGACACCAGGCCCCACCGCGGTTCGCCGGTGCCGGACTCGACGCTCGCCTGGGCGCGCGCGAGGTAGCCGGCGACCGCCTCGCCGTGGTCGGGGCCGAGGGTGTCGGTGCGCACCGTCGCCGTCCGGGCCGGCGTGAGCAGCCCGGCCGCGAGCACCGCCAGCAGCAGTGCCGCCGTCGCCGCCCACGGCAGGGACACGCGCCGCACGGTCAGGCGCTGCGCAGCACGGCGAGCGCGTGCTCGAGGTCGGCCGGGTACTTGCTGGTGATCTCGATCCAGCGCCCGTCGGCGGGATGCGCGAACCCGAGCGACCGGGCGTGCAGCCACTGCCGCTCGAGGCCGAGCCGCTCGGCCAGGCGCGGGTCGGCGCCGTAGGTCAGGTCACCGCAGCAGGGGTGCCGCAGCGCGGAGAAGTGCACGCGGATCTGATGGGTGCGGCCGGTCTCGAGGTGGATGTCGAGCAGGCTCGCGGCCTGGAACGCCTCGATCGTGTCGTAGTGGGTGATGCTGGGCTTGCCGTCGGCGGTGACGGCGAACTTCCAGTCGCTGCTGCGATGCCGGCCGATCGGCGCGTCGATCGTGCCGCTGCTCGGATCGGGGTGCCCCTGCACGAGGGCGTGGTAGCGCTTGTCGATGGTGCGCTGCTTGAAGGCCCGCTTGAGCACCGTGTAGGCGCGCTCGGACGTTGCGACGACCATGACCCCGGACGTGCCGACGTCGAGGCGGTGGACGATGCCCTGCCGCTCGTGGGCGCCGGAGGTGGAGATGCGGAATCCGGCGGCCGCCAGTCCGCCGATCACGGTCGGCCCGGTCCAGCCGACGCTCGCGTGCGCGGCGACGCCGACGGGCTTGTCGACGGCGACGATGTCGTCGTCCGCATAGAGGATCTCCATGCCCTCCACGGGCGTCGCCTCGATGGTGAGGGGCCGGGGCGGCTCGGGCAGTTCCACCTCGAGCCAGGAACCGGCGGACAGTCGATCGGACTTGCCCGCGGCGGCACCGTCGACCAGGACGGCTCCCTCCTCGGTCAGGGCGGCGATCGCCGTGCGCGACAGGCCGAGCAGCCGTGCCAGGCCCGCGTCGACCCGCATCCCGTCGAGCCCGTCGGGGACGGGCATCGCCCGGGTTTCTCTCACTTGTGTGCTTCCTTTCTGCTGTCGGAGGAGCCGGTCTTCCGCGAGCCGTCCGGTTCGACGCCGAAGACGGTCAGCGCCACGAGCAGGATCGCGCCGCAGACGATGGCGGAATCGGCGACGTTGAACACCGGCCACCAGCCGACCGACACGAAGTCGACGACGTGGCCCTGCAGCGGGCCCGGGGAACGGAAGATCCGGTCGACGAGATTACCCAGCGCGCCCCCGAGGACGAGCCCGAGTCCCAGCGCCCACCAGCCCGATCGCAGCGTGCGGCCGATCCTGACCACGCCCACCACGACGGCAACGGCGACTAGGGTCAGCAGCCACGTCATGCCGGTGGCCATCGAGAAGGCGGCGCCCGGGTTGCGCACCAACGTGAGCGTCACGGTGTCCCCGACGATCGAGACGGGATCGGCCGGATCGATGTAGTGGACGGCCAGCACCTTGGTGAGCAGGTCGAACCCGAAGATCACCGCGGCGAGGGCGAGCAGCTCGCGCAGCCGCCGGGCCGGCGCGGGCGCGTCCTTCGCCGGGGTTCCGGCCGAGGACGACGCAACCGGGGGTTCCGCGACGGCGTCGGGGTGGGCATCGTGCTCGGTGGGGTCGTCGGTCACCCTGCCATCATCCCCCATTCGAGGAGCGCGACGGCCACCCCGCCCGCCGTGGCTACCCTGGGCTGCGTGCCTGTGCTGCCCAGATTCGCCCGCCCGAGGGCACGCTCCCTCGGTGTGGCCCTGTCCCTGACCACCCTCCTCGCCGGGTGCGGCAACTCCGCCGACGGTGCCGCCCCCACGTCGACGGCGACCTCGACGGAGGTCACGGTGCCCGTCGCCGCGGTCACCGCGGTGGTCCTGGAGCCGGGGGCCGAGCCGCGCAGCCGGATCCGGCTCACCCCACCCGTCGACACGAGCCAGCAGGTGGCGCTGACGACCGCCTCGCAGGTCTTCCAGTCGATCGGCGATCAGCCGGCACAGGACTTCTCCACCCCCGAACTGACGTTGCCGCTCACCGCGCGGGTGAGCGACGCCGTGTCGGACGCCTCGCCGAGCAGCCTCGTGGACCTGCGGATCGACGACGCCACCTCGCCGGATGCGGCCCTCGCCGCAGCGCTCGGGCCCGCTCGGGGATCCGAGGCGGGACTGACGATGTCCCCGTCCGGCGCGGTGAGCGCGCTGCGGCTCGATCCCACACCGGACTCCGCGGACATCGCCCGATCGGCCATCGAGCAGGCCTTCTACCAGGCCGTGTACCGGATGGTGTCGTTCCCCGAGGAGGAGATCGGCGTGGGTGGGGTGTGGGAGATCCACCAACAGGTGATGAGCGGGATGGCGCTCGATCAGGTCGCCACCGCGAGCCTGCTCGAGCGGGACGGCGACCTGCTGACCGTGCACCTGCGCATCACCCAGACCCCGCGCGAGGCCACCTGGGCGCTGCCGAACGGGTCCGGTCGGCTGAACATCGACCGGTACGAGATGACCGGCGAAGGCACGATGACCATCGACCTCGGCCGGCCGCTCCCGATCGCCGGGGACCTCACGGTCGGCGGGGAGCAGGCGTACAGCGATCCCGCGGGCACCACCCGTCTGGCGCAGACCCTGGTGGACCGGGTGCGCTGGCAGTCCTGAGCGGACGGGCGGACGCGGCGGCGGCCGGGGCGGATCTCCGCCCCGGCCGCCGTGTCGGTCTACGTCAGGCGCAGGCCGGCGACTGCAGCTGAGCCGTCGCGACGATGGCGCAGGCGTTGTTCTTCGACAGCTTCCACACGCCGTTCTCCGCGACGAAGTCGACGGTGCCGACGGCGGGCTGCTGCGCACCGGCCAGCAGAGTCTCGATGCCGGCGGTGACCGTGCCGTTCTGGTTGTCGTTGACGTCCAGGACGGTGATCTGCGCGCCGGCCTGCTTGGCCGCGGCGGCGACCTGGTCGATCAGGGCGGGATCCTGCTCGGCACCCTGCACGAGGTTCACCTTCTCCTCGGCCGGGACGGTCTCGTCGAACGCCTTGGCCAGCATGGCGTTGAGGTCCTCGACGGTCGGCACCGGCGGGTACTGCGCGGCGGCGGTCGTGGTGCTGGTGGTGGTCTTCGCCGAGGTCGAGGTCGAGCTACCTCCGTCGTCCGAGCTGCAGGCGGACATCGTGAGGGCGGCGGCCAGAGCCACCGTGGCGACAGTGATCTTGCGAAGCTTCAACTTCTCGTCCTTCTCGTTCTCGATCGTGCACGGGTGTACCATGCTCGGTTCATCCAGCAGCGGATGCTCCACCGGGACAGCGGATCGCCCGTAAGCGTACCTGGCGGTAGTAAGAAGACCGTGAGAGCGGCGGGGCCCGCGCGCTCACCCGAGGCCGGCGAGCGGATCGGCCTCGGAGAGGGCGGGATCGTTCTCGTCGAGGGTGCGGGCCGGCCCCGGCCCGGTCGAGCGCGTCTCGAAGCGGATCGTCACCACGCCGTGCCCGGCGCCCTGCACCCAGCCGTGTCCGAACTCCGGATGCCGCACGTCCGTGCCGGGACGCCACCGCCGTCCCGTCACCGTCGTGACGTGCTCCGGCCCGGCGTCCGGCGACGACTCCACCGGGTCCTCCGGGGGCTGCTCGAGTTCGGGGAACAGCGACTCCTGCCGGATGCTGGACAGGCCGGCGAGGCCGACGCCGACGAGGCGGATCGGGCCGATCTCGAGCGGGTCGAGCGCCAGCCGCTGCGCCGCCGCCGTGAGCGTCGCCACATCCTCGGTGGCGTACGGCAGCGTCGACGAGCGGGTGAGGATGCTCATGTCGGCCTTGCGCAGCTTGAGCACGACGGTCCGGGCGGCCCGGCCGTCGCGCCGCAACCGGCGATGCGCTGCGGCGGCGCTGCCGGTGACGGCACGTCGCAGCTCGGCGAGGGTGACGATGTCCGTCGGGAACGTCGTCTCGGCGCTGACCTGCTTGGCGTCGGCGCGTTCGACGACCGGTCGATCGTCGTGCCCGTTGGCGAGCCGGTGCAGCGCCGGGCCGACCGTGGCGCCCAAAATCGAGGCCGCCTCCGGGACCGGCAGCGCCGCGAGGTCACCGATCGTGTCGATGCCCAGACGCCGCAGGCGCTCCTCCGACACCGGTCCGATCCCCCACAGCTTGCGTACCGGCAGGCCGTGCAGCAGCGCCAGCTCCTCCTCGGGACGCACGACGAGCGCTCCGTCGGGCTTGGCGAGGCCGGAGGCGATCTTGGCGATCTGCTTGCCGGAGCCGGCGCCGACGGACGCGACGAGGCCGGTGCGGGCCCGCACCTCGTCGCGCAGCCGCGCACAGAACCGTTCCACGTCGTGGTGGGCGGCGCCGGCGAGCTCGGCGGGTTCGGCGAACGCCTCGTCGAGCGACAGCGTCTCGAGCACGGGGATGCGCTCGCGCAACACGTCGAACACGGTCTGGCTGAGCGCCTGGTACAGCACCCCGCGCGGCGGCAGCACCACCGCGGCGGGCCCCACCAGCCGGCGGGCCCGGCTCATCGGCATCGCCGACCGCGCCCCGAAGACGCGGGCTTCGTAGCTGGCCCCGGCGACGACGCCGCGCGCGCCGAGGCCGCCGACGAGCACCGGCCGACCCCGTAGGGTCGGCCGGGTCAGTTGTTCGGCGGAGGCGAAGAAGGCGTCCAGGTCCAGGTGCAGCACCCAGCGCCGACCGCTCGGATTCACCACGGGGGGCACCCGGGCATCCTCGCCCCTCGCACCGACATCACGCCCGCATCGGCGTCACCGCCGTCGTGGCCGCGCCGCGCACCCCGGTCACCGGGACGCTCATGCCTTGACGATGGCCGCGCGCACCCCTTCACCGAGGTCGAGCGCCCCGTCCCCGGCGGGCGCGAGTTCGAAGCTGGTGGCGAGCACCTCCGAGGCGATGAGCTCGCGGTGCCGCAGTGCCCAGTCGGCGCGGTCGGCCGGCACCTCGAACACGACGGAGATGCGGTCCGAGACGTCCAGGCCCAGGTTGCGGCGCGCGTCCTGCAGCTCGCGGATCCGGTCCTTCGCCCAGCCCTCGGCCTCGAGCTCCTCGGTGACCGTGGAGTCCAGCACCACCAGGCCGGCGCCGCCGGGCAGCGCGGCCGTCGACTCCGGCTCCGCCGCGACCAGGCGGGTGGTGTACTCCTCCGGCAGCAGCGCGATACCGGCGGCCGTGACGGTGCCGTCGGCCGCCTCGGACCAGTCCCCGGCCTTGACGGCCCTGATCACCGTCTGCACGTCCTTGCCGAGGCGCGGTCCCGCGGCCCGGGCGTTGACGACCAGCTCGAAGCGGCCGTGCGCATCGACGTCCTCGGTCAGCTCGACCGACTTGACGTTGACCTCGTCCTGGACGAGCTCGGCGAACGGCTGCAGCCGGTGCGCCTCGGGGGCGGCGACGGTGACCTGCGGGAGCGGCAGCCGCACGCGCAGCTTCTGGGCCTTGCGCAGCGACAGCACCGTCGAGCACACCGAGCGGACCTCGTCCATCGACTCGACCAGGGCCGGGTCGGCCGGCAGGTCCCCGGCGGCCGGCCAGTCCGCCAGATGCACGGAGCGGCCGCCGGTCAGGCCGCGCCAGATCACCTCGGTGACCAGCGGCAGCATGGGGGCGGCGAGGCGGCTGACGACCTCGAGCACCGTGTGCAGGGTGTCGATCGCGTCGGCGTCCTCGTCCCAGAACCGGCTGCGGGAGCGGCGCACGTACCAGTTGGTGAGGGCGTCGCTGAAGGTACGCAGCTCGTCGCATGCTCCGGCGATGTCGACCACCTCGAGCGCGTCGGTGATGGCGTTGCGGGTGGCGGCGAGCTTGGCCAGGATGTACCGGTCGAGCACGTGCGGCGAGTCGGTGCGCCACGTGCCGGGCTTGGACGCGTACAGCTGCAGGAAGCTCCACGCGTTCCACAGCGGCAGCAGCGCCTGCCGGACGCCCTCGCGGATGCCCTGCTCGGTGACGACGAGGTTGCCGCCGCGCAGGATGGGCGAGGACATCAGGAACCAGCGCATGGCGTCGGAGCCGTCGCGGGCGAACACCTCGTTGACGTCGGGGTAGTTGCCCTTGGACTTGCTCATCTTCAGCCCGTCGTCGCCCAGCACGATGCCGTGGGCCGCGACGGTCTTGAACGCGGGGCGGTCGAACAGCGCGGTGGCAAGCACGTGCAGGGTGTAGAACCAGCCGCGGGTCTGACCGTTGTACTCGACGATGAAGTCGCCGGGATAGTGCGAGTCGAACCATTCGGTGTTCTCGAACGGATAGTGCACCTGGGCGAACGGCATCGACCCCGACTCGAACCAGCAGTCGAGCACCTCGGGGACGCGGCGCATCGTCGACTTCCCGGTCGGGTCGTCCGGGTTGGGGCGGGTCAGCTCGTCGATCATCGGCCGGTGCAGGTCGCTCGGCCGCACCCCGAAGTCGCGTTCGAGCTCGTCGAGGGAGCCGTACACGTCGACGCGCGGGTAGGCCGGATCGTCCGAGACCCACACGGGGATGGGGCTGCCCCAGTAGCGGTTCCGGCTGATGTTCCAGTCGCGGGCACCCTCGAGCCACTTGCCGAACTGGCCGTCGCGGATGTGCTCGGGCACCCAGGTGATCTGCTGGTTCAGCTCCACCATGCGGTCCCGGAACCGGGTCACGGCGACGAACCACGACGGGACCGCCATGTAGATCAGCGGCCGGCCGGACCGCCACGAATGCGGGTAGGAGTGCTCGATCGTCTCGTGCCGCAACAGTTTTCCGGCGGCCTTGAGGTCCTTGATGATCACCGGGTTGGCGTCGAAGACCTGCAGACCCTCGTAGGGCGGAACGAGGGCGGTGAACTTTCCGCCCGGATCGAGCGGCTGCACCAGCTCGATGCCGTTGCGCTGGCAGTACTCCATGTCCTCTTCACCGAAGGCCGGTGCCAGGTGGACGATTCCGGTGCCGGAGTCGGTGGTGACGTAGTCGGCCGCGATGATCCGGTGGGCGTTCTCCCGGCCCACGAAGAAGTCGAACGGCGGCTCGTAGGCCAGGCCGACGAGGTCCGCGCCGGTGTACCGGCCCAGCACCTCGGGTTCGTCGCCGAACTCGCGGGCGTAGTGACCGAGTCGGTCCTCCGCGAGCACATACGTCTTCGCGTCGTCACCCTCGCCCACGCGGACGGCGACGTAGGTGATGTCGGGGTGCACCGCGATCGCGAGGTTGGACGGCAGCGTCCACGGCGTGGTGGTCCAGATCAGGGCGTTGGCGCCGTCGAGTTCGCTGCCCGGTGCGCGCACCACCATGTCGACGGTGACGGCCGGGTCCTGACGCATCTTGTAGGCGTCGTCGAGCCGGGTCTCCTGGTTCGACAGCGGGGTCTGCTCGTACCACGAGTACGGCAGGACCCGGAAGCCCTGGTAGATCAGGCCCTTGTCGTAGAGCTGCTTGAAGGCCCACATGACCGACTCCATGAAGTCGAGGTCCAGGGTCTTGTAGTCGTTGTCGAAGTCCACCCAGCGGGCCTGCCGGGTGACGTAGTCGCGCCACTCCCCGGTGTACCGCAGCACCGACGTCTTGCAGTAGGCGTTGAACTCGGCCAGCCCCATCGTGTCGATCTCGGACTTGTCCTTGATCCCGAGCTGCTTCTCCGCCTCGAGCTCGGCGGGCAGGCCGTGACAGTCCCAGCCGAAGCGCCGTTCGACCTTCTTGCCGCGCATCGTCTGGAAGCGCGGGATGAGGTCCTTGACGTAGCCGGTGAGCAGGTGCCCGTAGTGGGGCAGGCCGTTCGCGAAGGGCGGGCCGTCGTAGAAGACGAACTCGTCGGCGCCGTCGCGATTCGCGACCGAGGCGCGGAAGGTGTCGTCCTTCGCCCACCCGTCGAGGACCTTCACCTCGAGCTCGGGGAAGTCGATGCCCGAGTCCTTGGCGACCCCGTAGTCGACGCGCGGGTATCCGCCGGTCGGTGCGTCGGGGGCCTGCGGGCGGTCGGGGGTGCTCTTCGTCACAGCGTGACTCCTCGTGCCTAGACGTGTCCGGCACGGGGACGATCGCCGCGCCCTGTGCGCCGGCAACCGCGGTACCACCCCGCTTGCACCGTCCCTCCGGGCTCTGCCGGCCGGACGGGCCTCTCGTTCGGGCTGTGACGGGCCCACCCGTTCGGTTCTACTGAGTCGTGCCGGTCGGCACGGCCGTTCTTCCGAAGGCTCCCCGGTGATGGCCGGATCGACGCCGTCCCCGGCGGCTGCCGGGGGAAAGCACTGCAAACTGTTCTCGGACTATTCTATGCCGCCGCGCTCACTCGCTCGGATCGCGTCCCTCGCGGCGCCGTCTCGGCTCGGATCCCGTCGTCGTCGGGGGCGCGGTCCGCTTGCCACTCAATGCGCTGATCAGCAACAGGACCGCGCCCACCACACACACGACGATGCAACCCCAGGCCCACAGCACGGACCCCGTCATGAGGGCCACGACGAGCATGCCGAAGCCGACGGCTGCAAGGGCGAGAGTCACCACCAGCACGGCGCACCCTCATCGGAACCCGGCCATCGGACCGCCGCCTCGATCAGCTGTTGCCCTTGGCGAAGGACGTGGAACCGAACGAGGAGTTCGACTGATTGAACGCCTCCTGGCCACCGTCGACCGGCACGGCGGAACCGCGCTGTTCGAGCTCCTCGAGCTGAGATTCGAGGTAGGACTTCAGGCGCACCCGGTACTCGCGCTCGAAGGTCTTGAGCTGCTCGATGCGGCCCTCGAGCACCGAGCGCTGCTGGTTGATCGTCGCCATGATCTCGGTGTGCTTCTTCTCGGCGTCCGCCTGCAGCGCGTCGGCCTTCTCCTTGGCCTGGCGCAGCTGCGTCTCGGAGCGGGTGCGGGCGTCGGCGAGCATCGCCTCGGACTTCTGCCGCGCGTCGGCGATCATCGCCTCGCTGCGGGTGCGCGCATCGGAGATGAGCTGCTCGGAATTGGTGCGGGCGTTGCGCAGCAGCTCCTCGGCCTCGGCCTTGGCGTCGCCGGTGAGGCGGTCCGCCATCTCCTGGGCCAGGCCCAGGACCTTGGCGGCCTGCATGCTCGCGTCTCCGGAGGCCGGTGCGGCCGCAACCGGTGCGGGGGCCGGCGCGGGCGCCGGCGCCGGAGCGGGTTCCGGCGGCTTCGGCGCCTCGACGACGCGAGCGGGCTCCGGTTTGGCGGGCTGGGCCGGTGCCGCCGCGCCGGGTCGGGCACCCTTCTTGGCCTCGGCGAGCTCCTGGTCGAGCTCGGCCACCCGCTGCCGCAGGTCGGCGTTCTCCTCGATCAGGTGGGTCAGTTCCTGCTCGACGAGATCCAGGAACGCGTCGACCTCGTCCTCGTTGTAGCCACGCTTTCCGATCGGCGGCTTGCTGAACGCGACATTGTGCACATCAGCTGGGGTCAGCGGCATGGAAGGATCCCTTCACGCGTCGTGTGAGCGGTCAAGCAAGCATTCAGTTATATCCACAGTGCGTCACGCGTATCAAACTCACTGTAACTGGCACCCCATTCTGGCACAGGGCGGCTTTCGCGCGGATCGTCCGAGCAGGTGTCGGCCCTCAGAGCGTCCCACCTCGGGGAATGAACGCCATCAGGAAGTAGACGATGAACAGCAGCACCATGATGGACAGATCCAGCCGCACTCCCCCGAGATTCAGCGGAGGAATGAGCCGGCGCAACAGTTTCACCGGCGGATCGGTGACCGTGAAGATTGCTTCGAGAACGACGACGACGAATCCCGTCGGCTTCCAGTCCCGCGCGAACGTCCGGATGAACTCGACAATGATCCGGCCGATCAGCAGCAGCCAGAAAATGAACAGCAGGAACCAGAGCACCTCGAATACGGCCACCCGCCCACTCTGCCCGACGACGGCGGATCGAGCCAAACCGAAACGCCCGGCGTCCGGTGTTGTACACCGGGCACCGGGCGTCGACCGTGCCGGAACCGCCGCTGCGGGTTCAGGTCACTGCTGGTTGTAGAACCCCGTCTCCGCGATCCGGCGGCGCTCCTCGGCGGAGACGTCGATGTCCGCCGGGGAGAGCAGGAACACCTTGGTGGCGACCTTGTCGAACGAGCCGCGCAGCGCGAAGGCCAGCCCGGCGGCGAAGTCGACGAGCCGTTTGGCGTCGGCGTTGCTCATCTCCACCAAATCCATGATCACCGGGGTGCCGTCGCGGAACCGCTCGCCGATGGTGCGGGCCTCGCCGTAGTCCCGGGGACGCAGCGTGGTGATCTTCGACAACGGGCCTCCCTCGTCGAACAGTGCGCCGCGACGGGCCTCGGACCGTTCGAGCCGGCCCTCGGAGCCGAGCGACGACCGCGCGGCGGCGCGGGCCGGCGGCGGGGTCGGGCGCGGTGCGCGGGCCGTGATCGGCTCCACGCGGGCCGCCCGCACGGGGGGCTCGTAGCGATCGAAGCCGTCCGGCTCGAAGTCGCGGCCGGCGTCCTGCCGGCGCGCCGCCTTGTACTCGTCGCGGTGCGACGGGCCGTAACCACCGCCGGCGTACGGCGGCTCGTCGTACTCCCGGTCGCGCTCACGGCGGGCGCTCGCGGGGTCGTCGAGGTAGTCGTCCTCGTATTCCTCGAGCGGCACCATCCCGAAGTACGCCTTGAACTTGTGGAGTGAGCTCATGGATCAACCTTCCTCGCGCGGCGGTCGACACTCAGGCTAACGGCCGCGAGCCCAACACCGCGGTTCCGACACGCACGCATGTCGAACCCCATCGCACCGCCGCCTCGAGGTCGCCGGACATGCCGGCCGACAGTTCGGTGGCCTCGGGATGATCGGAGCGCAGCCCGCTGTGGAGACCGGCGAGCCGTTCGAATGCGGCGTCCGGGTCCCACCCCAGTGGCGGCACCGCCATCAGGCCCCGCAACTCGAGTCCGCCGGCGGCGGCGACCTCGTCCGCGAGTGCGGGCAGGTCCGCGGCGCTCACCCCGCCCCGCTGCGGATCGTCGTCGAGGCTGACCTGCAGCAGCACCCGTACGGGTGTCTCGCGGTCGCCGGACTCCCGCGCGGCCTGCGCACCGGCGTCCAGTGCGTGCGCCAACCGGACGCTGTCGACCGAGTGCACGGTGTGGGCCCAGCGGGCGACGGCACGCGCCTTGTTGCGCTGCAGCCGGCCGATCATGTGCCATGCGACAGCGGGATCGGTTGTACGCGAACGGAATTCGGCAACCTTCGCGGCGGCCTCCTGTTCGCGGGATTCGCCGAAGGCCCGGCACCCGAGTCCGTAGAGGATCTCCACGTCGGAGACCGGGAAGAACTTCGTCACCGGCAGCAGGGCGATCTCCGCCGGGTCGCGGCCGGCGGCCCGGGCCGCGGCGTCGAGCCGCTCGCGTGCCCGCCGCAGCCCGTCCGCGATCTCGGCGCGCCGCGCGCCGGGATCCGCTGCGCTCACCGGCCACCTCCGGCACCGGTGGCCGATACGGCCTCGAGCCAGATCACCGCCGCCAACCGCCCGGTCGGCGCCTGACGGCGATGACTGAACAACGTCGGATCCTCGATGGTGCACCGGGGATCCTCCGCGACCGCCACGACGCCGTGCGCGCGCAGTTGCCGGCGCAGCCCCGCGCGCAGGTCCAGCCCGGGCGTGCCCCGCACGGTGCGGGTGGCGCTGCCGGGCAGGTGGGCCTCGACGTCGGCCTGCATCGAGGCGGGCACCTCGTACCGGCGTCCGCTCGCGGCGGGCCCGAGGAACGCGCCGATGCGCTCGCGGTGCGCACCGAGCTCGACCATCGTGTCCAGGACGCGGGGAACGATGCCCACGCGGGCGCCGATCCGGCCCGCGTGCACCGCGGCGATCACGCCCGCCTCCTCGTCCGAGAGCAGCACCGGCACACAGTCCGCGCTCAGGGTGACGAGCGCGAGGCCGGGCTCGCGCGTGACCAGGGCGTCGGTCGCGGGCACCGGGCCGTCGACCGGGCCGTCCACGACGGTGACGTTGCGGCTGTGGATCTGCTCCATCCACACCAGCCGTTCGTAGGGCTGCCCGATCGCCGCGGCGAGGCGGCGACGGTTCGCCTCGACCGCCGCCGGGTCGTCACCCACGTGGTCACCGAGATTGAACGAGTCGTAGGGCGGGGCGGAGACGCCGCCGGCGCGGGTGGTGACGACCCGCCGCGCCCGGAGAGCCGACTGTGCCACCGTCACCGGCGCATGAAGATCGGCACGTCGACGTCGTCGTCGCCGTCCTCGTCGACCTCCACCGGCCGTGCCGGCTGCGCAGACCCGATCGGCGGCAGCGAACTGCCCGCGACGGGCTGCTGCTCGCGCGCCGGCATCTCCTCGGCCCGTTCCCGCTCCGGGCGGCCGACGTCGCCGGCACGTCCCGCGCCGATGGTGCCGCCGCGCGTTGCGGTGGTCGGCGGGGCCGATTCCACGGGACGCCGCGCCGGGGTGCCGCCGTCGAACCCGGCCGCGATGACGGTGACGCGCACCTCGTCGCCCAGGGAGTCGTCGATGACGGTGCCGAAGATGATGTTCGCGTCGATGTGGGCGGCCTCCTGCACCAGCGAAGCCGCCTCGTTGATCTCGAACAGGCCGAGGTCGGAGCCGCCGGCGATGGACAGCAGCACGCCGCGCGCCCCTTCCATCGACGCCTCGAGCAGCGGCGAGTTGATCGCCGCCTCGGCGGCCTTGATGGCCCGGCCCTCCCCGCGGGAGGAACCGATGCCCATCAGCGCGCTGCCGGCGCCGGACATCACGCCCTTGACGTCGGCGAAGTCGACGTTGATCAGGCCGGGGGTGGTGATGAGGTCGGTGATGCCCTGGACACCGTTGAGCAGCACCTCGTCGGCGGAGCGGAACGCGTCCATGAGGCTGACGGCGGCGTCGCCGAGCTGCAGCAGCCGGTCGTTGGGGATGACGATGAGGGTGTCGCAGGACTCGCGCAGGGTCTGGATGCCCGTGTCGGCCTGGCCGCCGCGGCGCTTGCCCTCGAACGAGAACGGCCGCGTGACGACGCCGACGGTCAGCGCACCGAGCTTGCGGGCGATGCTCGCGACCACGGGCGCGCCGCCGGTGCCGGTCCCGCCGCCCTCGCCGGCGGTGACGAAGACCATGTCGGCGCCCTTGAGCACCTCTTCGATCTCGTCCTTGTGGTCCTCGGCGGCCTTGCGGCCGACCTCGGGATCCGCGCCGGCGCCGAGCCCCCGGGTGAGTTCACGGCCCACGTCGAGCTTGACGTCGGCGTCGGACATGAGCAGGGCCTGGGCGTCGGTGTTCACCGCGATGAACTCGACTCCCTTGAGTCCCTGTTCGATCATGCGGTTGACCGCGTTCACGCCGCCACCGCCGATACCGACGACCTTGATTACGGCGAGGTAGTTGTGCGGGGGCGTCATGGGCTCTCGCCTTCCTGAGAAATCGGTCACGCTTCGATCATCATCGGGTGAGGTACGGACAAACCCTCAACCACAGGTCGATGGTTATGTCAAGTATCTCGACTGCTGCGAAACGCTATGGCACGGTGGCGGCGATCCGCCAGCAGGCGCGCCGACGGCGGTCACGATTTTCGTCGCCGTGCCTCGATCGCCGTCCGCGCCGTCATCGCACCGTCGGCAGGTCGGGGCCCGCCACGTCGTAGGTTTGGCCGGGCTGAGTGAGCAGCGGCAGCACCACCTGAGCCTTGCGCTCCGAGCGCTCCACCCCTCCCCACACCACGATCCGGCCGTCGTGCAGCGTGAGCGAGACCTCCGACGCCGACGGAGCGGCCACCTCACCCACCTGGACGCGCAGCTCGGGCGGCAGCGCCTCGAGCACCTCGATCGCCGCGGCCGTCGCCGGATCGCCGGGACCGGGGCCGGGGGTGACGAGGCGCGGGGTCAGCATGGGCGGCGGCTCGACCGCGAAGTCCACCCCGTCCGCGTCGAGCGAGTGGGTGCCGTCCGGCGCGTCGACGAAGAACACCGCCTCCCGCTCGGTCACCGTGACCCGCACGGTGGACGGGTACACGCGCTGTACCCGCACCGACGCGGCCCGCGGCAACGTGGCGACCCGCTGCGCCGCCGCCGCGGTGTCGACCTGCAGCAGCGGCGTGCCCTCCGCCAGCTCGAGGCGGGCCAGCACCTCGTCCTGCGGGATCGCCGTCACGCCGACGACCTCCACGTTGCGCACCGACAGCAGCGGCGACAGCCAGGCGGCCGCGATCAGTCCGAGCACGGCCGCCACCACCGCCGCGCCGATCAGCACGGTCCGCACCCGCACGGACCGGCCCGACGGCCGTCGCGCGGGCCGCGCCGCCCGGCGGGGCCGGGTGCGGGTGGCGGAGGCGGGCGTCACGACCCGACCGGCCCCGGTCCGGCAGGAGCCCCCGGCCGCAGCCGGCCCGGCTTGCTGCGCAATGCGTCGAGGATCTGGCGCCCGAGCATGGTCACGTCGCCGGCGCCCATGGTGATCACGACGTCGCCGGGACGGCTCAGCCGCGCGACCTGCCGCGGCACGAGGGACAGATCCGGCTGGTAGTGCACGGGCTTGGACACCGATCGCGCGACGAGGGCTCCGCTCACGCCCGGCCGGGGCTCCTCCCGCGCGCCGTAGACGTCCAGCACCACGACTTCGTCGGCGAGGTCGAGGGCCGCACCGAACTCGGTGGCGAAGGTCTCGGTGCGCGAGTACAGGTGCGGCTGGAAGACGACGATCACGCGGGGTCGTTCGGTGCCGGTCTCGGTGTAGCGGACCGGTTCGCCGGCGACCAGTTCCGCGGCCGCGGCGAGGACGGCGCGGACCTCGGTGGGATGGTGGGCGTAGTCGTCGAACACCCGCACGCCGTGCTCGCGGCCGCTGTACTGGAATCGCCGGTGCACGCCCCCGAAGCCGGCCAGGCCCTCGACGGCCTCCTCGACCTGGGCGCCCGCCTCGAGGGAGGCGAGCAGTGCGGCGAGCGCGTTGAGGGCCATGTGCCGGCCGGGGACGGACAACCGCACCGTGCGCGGCGCCGCCTCGTCGGCGAGGTGGAACTCGGCGACTCCCCCGACGTCCTTGGCCTCCCAGTTGAGCAGCCGCACGCCGACCGGCACGCCGTCCACCTCGGCGCGGTCGCCCACCGCTGCCGCCGTGCCGTATCCGGTGATCCGCAGGTCGTCGGCGCGACGGGCCGTCGCCCGCCGCGCCAGGGCGGCCGAGCCGGGGTCGTCGAGGCACGCCACGAGCAGCCCGCCGGGGGCGATGCGGTCGACGAACTCGTCGAACACCCGCACGTATGCCTCTTCCGTGCCGAAGAAGTCGAGGTGGTCCGCCTCGATGTTGGTCACGATCACCACGTCGGGGTCGTACTGCAGCAGCGAGCCGTCGCTCTCGTCGGCCTCGGCGACGAACACGTCGCCGCTGCCGTGGTGCGCGTTGGTGCCGGACTCGTTGAGCTCGCCGCCCACCGCGAAGGACGGGTCGAAGCCGCAGTGCTGCAGCGTCACCACCAGCATCGACGTCGTCGATGTCTTGCCGTGCGTGCCGGCGACCAGGAAGGTGCGGTGCCCGCGCATCAGGGCCGCCAGCACCGCCGGGCGCAGCAGGACGGGAACGCCGCGTTCCCGGGCGGCGACCAGCTCGGGGTTGTCCTGGGGGATCGCGGCGTGGGTCGTCACCACGGCGGTGGGGCCGCCCTCGAGCAGATCCAGCGCGCTCGCGTCGTGTCCGATGCGCACCGAGGCCCCCCGCGCGCGCAACGCCAGCACGCCGCGGCTCTCCTTGGCGTCCGATCCGGAGACCTTCCCGCCGCGAGCGAGCAGGATCCGGGCGATGCCGGACATCCCGGCCCCGCCGATACCCACCATGTGCACCCGCTCGAGCTGCGGGGGCAGCTGCTCGCTCATCGATCACTCCTGTTCGCTTGCACGCCTGCGACGTCCAGCACGATCCGCGCCACCTCGGCGGCGGCGCTGCGGTGGCCCGCCCCTGCCGCACGCCGTCCCATCTCGGTCAGGCGGGCTGCGTCGCGCAGCAGGGGGATCACCGCATCGGCCACGAACGCCGGCGTCAGTTCCTCGTCCGCCACGATCATTCCACCTCCCGCCGCCACCACCGGCCGGGCATTGAGTTCCTGCTCCCCGTTGCCGTGCGGCAGCGGCACGTACACCGCCGGCAGGCCGACCGCGGACACCTCGGCGACGGTCATCGCCCCGGAGCGGCAGATCACCGCGTCGGCGGCGGAGTACGCCAGGTCCATCCGGGTCAGGTAGGGCACGGCGACGTAGGGATACCGGTCGTGCTCGGGACGTGCGGGCACGTCGAGGGTGTTCTTCGGGCCGTGGGCGTGCAGCACGGCGATGCCCGCCGCGGCGAGCGGACCGGCGGCTCCCGAGACGGCCTCGTTGAGCGAACGGGCGCCCTGCGAGCCACCGAACACCAGCAGCACCGGCCCCTCCGGGGGGAGCCCGAAGTGCGCCCGCGCCTGCGCCCGCAGCGCCGCCCGGTCCAGCCCGGTGATCGACGACCGGACCGGGATGCCGACGATTTCGGCGTCGCCGCGGCGCACGATGCCCGAACCCGGGACGGCGGCCAGGACACGCTCGGCGCGCAGGGCCCCGATCTTGTTGGCGATGCCGGCGCGGGCGTTGGCCTCGTGCACGACGACGGGGATGCGGCGCCGGCGGCGCAGCGGTCCGGCACCGGCGGCCAGGTAGGCGGGCAGCGCCACGTAGCCCCCGAATCCGACGACGACGTCGGCGTGGGTGTGGTCGAGCACCTCGCGGGTCCGGCGGACCGAGGCGAGGACCCGCGCCGGCAGCTTGGCCAGGTCGGCGGTGAGCTTGCGGGGCAGCGGCACCGGCGGGATCAGCTCGAGTGGATACCCGCGCTGCGGCACGAGGGTGGTCTCGAGCCCCCGCTCGGTGCCCAGCGCGGTGATCGTCGCCGTCGGCACCAGCCGGCGGATCGCGTCGGCGACCGCGAGGGCCGGCTCGATGTGCCCGGCGGTGCCACCCCCGGCCACCACCACGGACAGGGCAGACTGCTCGCCGCTCACCTACGGTTTCCTCGCTCTCCGGTTCGTCCGTCTCTGCTGTTCGTCGTCGTGCCCGCGCGGCGCCGCGGCTGCCGTGGGGGTTGGTCCCGCGGGGCGGCGGGCTGCGCCGCGCGGCCCTGACCGCGGGCGCGTTCCTGCGGCGTGCGGCCCCGTGGGGTCTGCCGCTCCCGGGTCGCCGTGCCGCCGCCCCGGTCGGCGGTGCCGGCCCGGCGTGCCTCGATCCGGCCGGGGTCGGCACGCCGGGAGGCGTCGAGCCGCACGGGTTCACCGCGCGACGGCGTGTACTGCTCCGGCTTGGGCAGCCGCAGCAGCCGCCCGAAGCGGCCGTCCTGCCCGGCGTGCAGGGCGGCGACGGCCTCGGGTTCGTGCCGCGCCGCGTTGGCGATCAGGCCGAACATCAGCAGCGTCGTCGCGGTGGAGGTGCCGCCGGCCGAGACGAGCGGAAGCTGCAGGCCGGTGACGGGCAGCAACCCGACGACATAGCCGATGTTGATGAAGGCCTGCCCGATGATCCAGGTGGTGGCGGTGGCGGTGAGCAGCCGCAGGAACGGATCCACCGATCGCAGCGAGATCCGCAGGCCGGCGTAGGCGAACAGACCGAACAGGCCGATCACCGCCAGGCCGCCGAGGAAGCCGAGCTCCTCGCCGATGATGGCGAAGATGAAGTCGTTGTGTGCGTTGGGCAGGTAGCTCCACTTGGCGCGGCTCTGCCCGAGCCCCCGGCCCCAGAACCCGCCGTCGGCCAGGGAGAACTTCGCCTGACGCGCCTGATAGCCGATGCCTTGCGGGTCCGCGCCGGGGTTGAAGAAGGCCCGCACCCGCGCGGACCGGTACCCGGCGGTCAGCGCGAGGAGCACCGCCAGGCCGGCGGCGGTACCGACGATCGTCAGGAACACCCGCAGCCGCAGACCCGCGAACCAGAGCAGCGCGAGGACGATGATGGCGAGCGAGACGGTGGTGCCCAGGTCGGGCTGGAGGATGATCAGCAGGGTCACCACCAGGGTCGCCGGGACCAGCGGAACCATCATCTCGCGGGCGCTGGAGCGGTCGCCGCGGCGCGACGCCAGCAGGTGCGCGCCCCACACGGCGATGGCGATCTTGGCCAGCTCCGACGGCTGCAGCGACACGCCGGCGATGACGAACCACCCCCGGGTGCCCTGGGACAGCGTGCCGATGCCGGGGATGAGCACCAGCACCAGCAGCACGACGGTGACCGCGAACGCCGGGAACGAGAACCGGCGCAGCACCCGCACCGGAACGATCAGGGCGAAATAGAAGATGACCAGGCCGAGAGCGGCGAAGATCGCCTGCGAGGTGAACAGGCCGTAGGCCGAGCCGTTGGTGGCGACGGCCTCGACGCTCGACGACGACAGGACCATCACCAGGCCCAGCACGGTGAGCAGCACCGCGATCGTGACGATCAGGTGGAACGAGGCCAGCGGCCGGGCGAGCCACAGCCCGACCCGGTTCCGCGCCGTCCCGTCGGCGGGCTGCGGGGCGTTCACTGCCCCGTCCCGCCCCCGCGCAGCTCCTCGACCGCGGCGGCGAACGCGCGACCACGCTGCGCGTAGTCGGCGAACATGTCCAGCGACGCGGCGGCCGGCGCCAGCAGCACGGTGTCGCCCGCCGTCGCCAGCGACGCCGCCTCACGCACCGCGACCCGCATGGCCGCGGGTCCGTCCGCCCCCGGCAGCGCCACCCGGCGCGCCGCAGCCGGGGCCGTCCTCGGTTCGCTCGTGCTCATCTGCCCATCGTCGCGCGTGTCGAGGAGGACCACGGGGACCTCGGGGGCGTGTCGCGCCAGCGCGTCGGCGATGCGGTCGGCGTCGCGGCCGAGCAGCACCACCCCGGCGAGGCGGGGTGCGACCTCCGCCACCAGGTCGTCGACGTGGGCGCCCTTGAGCAGGCCCCCGGCCACCCACACCACCCGGTCGTGGGCGAGCAGCGACGTGCGGGCCGCGTGCGGATTGGTGGCCTTCGAATCGTCGACGTACTCCACGCCGCCGACGGTGCCGACCGGGGCGGCGCGGTGCGGACCGACCCGGTGCCGGCGCAGACCGTCGTGCACCGCGGAGGCGGGGACGTCGATCGCGCGGGCCAGCGCGGCGGCGGCGAGCGCATCCGACAGGCCGGCCGGCCCGGCAGGGGTCACGTCGACGACCGAGGCGAGCACCGCCGAGTCGGCGAAGGCCCGGTCGACCAGAACGTCGCCACTGATGCCGAGCTCACCGGGCTGCGGGTAGCCGAGCGTGAAGCCGACGGTGACGACGGCACGGGACCGGTCGCGCAGGCCCCCGGCGATCGGATCGTCGAGGCCGAGCACCCCCACGGTGCCGGACAGCGCCCGTGCCTTGGCGTCGATGTAGCCCGCCATCCCGCCGTGCCAGTCCAGGTGGTCCTCGGCGATGTTGAGGATCACGCCGGCCTCGGGCCGCACGGACGGCGCCCAGTGCAGCTGGAACGACGACAGTTCCACGGCGAGGACGTCGGCGCGGGGGTCCGCGCGGCGCAGCGCGTCGAGGACCGGCAGGCCGATGTTGCCGCACGCCACGGACGCGAGCCCGGCGGCCTCGAGGATCGACTGCAGCATCGTCGTCGTCGTGGTCTTGCCGTTGGTGCCGGTGACGACGAGCCAGCGCCGCGGCGGGCCGTAGATCTCGGCGCGGTCGATGCGCCAGGACAGCTCGATGTCGCCCCAGATCGGCACGGCGGCGCCGGCGGCGTGCGAGAGCAGCGGCGCGTCGGGCGCGAAGCCGGGGCTCGTCACGACCAGCGCATACTCGTGCAGCGACGACGCGTCCGCGACGAGGTCGTCGAGATCGACGGTGTCGGCGCCGAGCTCACGGCAGCGTGCGAGGGCCTGCGGGTCGCGGTCGGTGACGGTCACCGTCGCGCCGAGGTCGCTGAGGGGGGCGAGGGTGGCACGACCGGACATCCCGCCGCCGGCGACGAGCACGCGGGCGCCGCGGAGCCGGTCCAGGTCTTGGCGGCGCAGTTCGTCTGTCACGGTGTCAGTCCCCGATCGCCGCTAGGTATTCGCTGTAGAACAGGGCCATGCCGATGGCCGACGCGATGGCGGCGAGCAACCAGAACCGGATGATCACCGTCGTCTCCGCCCAGCCGCCGAGCTCGAAGTGGTGATGGAACGGCGCCATCCGGAACACGCGACGCCGGCTGGACCGGAACACCGCCACCTGGATGACGACGGACGCCGCCTCGGCGACGAACAGGGCGCCGATGACCACCATGAGCAGCTCGGTGCGCGTGGTGACGGACAGGCCCGCGAGCATGCCGCCGAGGGCGAGCGAGCCGGTGTCGCCCATGAAGATCTTCGCGGGGGCGGCGTTCCACCACAGGAAGCCGATGCACGCGGCGGCGCCGGCGGCGCACAGCAGCGCCAGGTCGAGCGGGTCCCGCACGTCGTAGCAGCCCTTGCCGGGGTCGGCGACGCACGAGTTGCGGTACTGCCAGAACGTGATGATCACGTAGGCGCCGAGCACGAGGCTCATCGACCCGGCGGCGAGCCCGTCGAGGCCGTCGGTGAGGTTGACCGCGTTGGACCACGCGCTGACGAGCAGGTACACGAAGAGGATGAACACCACCGCGCCCATCGAGACGGTGGCGATGTCGCGCACGTAGGACAGGTGGGTGCTGCCCGGGGTGAGTCCGTCGCCGTTGCGGAACTGCAGGGCGAGGATGCCGAACGCGACCGCGGCGACGAGCTGGCCGACCAGTTTGGCGGTCTTGTTCAGGCCCAGATTGCGCTGCTTGCGGATCTTGATGAAGTCGTCGAGGAAGCCGACGCCGCCGAGGGCGGTGGTCAGGCCCAGCACGAGCAGACCCGAGGCCGACGGTCCCTCCGCCCCCTCGTAGGCCAGGCCGATCGCGTGCGCACCGAAGTAGCCGGCCCACAGGCCGGCGAGGATCGCGACGCCGCCCATGGTCGGTGTGCCGCGCTTGGACTGGTGGCTCTGCGGTCCTTCGACGCGGATCTCCTGACCGAATCCCTGCCGCGAGAATGCCTTGATCAGCACCGGCGTCAGCAGGATCGACACCGCCAGGGCGATTCCCGCGGCGAAGAGGATCTGTCTCACCGTGCGGCCTCCGTTTCCGTTCCTGCCGTACCCGCCGTTCCCGCGAGGATCGCCTCCGCCACCGTCCACAACCGGACGGACTGCGAGGCCTTGACCAGTACCAGGTCGCCGGGCTGCAGCTCGCGCTCGAGGAGCTCGGTCGCGGCGGCGGCGTCGGGGACGTGGCTCGCCTCGTCGCCCCAGGATCCTTCCATCACCGCACCCTGGTAGAGACCGCGGACCGGGCGGGTCGCGCCGACCGCGACGATGCGGGTGACGTCCAGGCGCACCGCGAGCCGGCCGATGGCGTCGTGCTCGACGACGGACTCGTCACCGAGTTCGCCCATCTCCCCCAGCACCGCCCAGGTCCGGCGCGGGCTGTCGCCGGCGCGGGCCATGGTCACCAGCGCCTTGAGCGCCGCCCGCATCGAGTCCGGGTTGGCGTTGTACGCGTCGTCGACGACGGTGACGCCGTCGGCACGGGTGCGCACGTCCATACGGTGCGCCGACACCGCGCCGGCACCGCCGAGCGCGGTCGCGACCTGCTCGGGCGTGGCGCCGCACTCGAGCGCGACGGCCGCGGCCGCCAGGGCGTTGCCGATGTGGTGCTCGCCGTGCACCGCGAGGGTGACCGTGGTGCGGCGCTCGGTGCCGTCGTCGCGCACGACGAGGGTGAACGTGGGACGGGCGTGCTCGTCGAGGTGGACGTCGGTGGCCCGGACCTGCGCGGCCGGGTCGCTGCCGACGAGCACCACGCGGGCGCGGGTGCGCGGTGCCATCGCGGCGACCAGGGGGTCGTCCGCGTTGAGGATCGCCACGCCGCCCTCCTCGGCGGCCGGCAGGGCCTCGACGAGCTCCCCCTTCGTCCGGGCGATGACCTCCTGGGAACCGAATTCCCCCAGGTGGGCGGTGCCGACGTTGAGCACCACCCCGATGCGGGGCGGCGCGACGGTGGCGAGGGCGGCGATGTGCCCGGGTCCGCGGGCCGACATCTCCAGCACCAGGAATCGGGTGTCGGTGGTGGCGCGCAGCGCCGTCCACGGATGCCCGAGCTCGTTGTTGAAGGAGCCGGGAGGGGCGACGACCGGGCCGAGCGGCGCGAGCACCGCGGCAAGCAGGTCCTTCGTGGAGGTCTTGCCCGCGGATCCGGTGACGCCGACGACGGTCAGCCCGTCGGCGGTGAGCTCGTCGACCACGGCGCGGGCGAGGGCACCCAGCGCGGCGAGGACGGCGGCACCCGAGCCGTCGGGGTCGTGTTCGAAGGCCAGCGAGTTGGTCTCGACCGGCGGCACCGGCGGCACCACGACGGCGGGCACACCCACCGGTCGGGCGGCGAGCACCGCGGCGGCGCCGGCGGCGATGGCGTCGGCGGCGTGGTCGTGCCCGTCGGAGCGGGCCCCCGGCAGCGCCAGGAACAGCCCGCGCGGGGTGACCTTGCGGGAGTCGAACTCGACGGTGCCCGTCACCTCGACGGCCGGGTCGTCGACGTCGTGCAGTGTCCCACCGACCACCTCCGCGATGCGGGCGAGTGTCATCGGGATCATTCGGTGCCTCCGTACTGCTCGCTACCTGCGCCGGCGAACCGGTCGATGGCCGCGGCGAGCACTTCGCGGTCGTCGAAGGGGTGCTTGACCCCGTGGATCTCCTGGCCGGTCTCGTGGCCCTTGCCTGCCACGAGGACGATGTCGCCCGGGCGTGCCCAGCGCACGGCCGCCTCGACGGCGGCGGCCCGGTCACCGATCTCGCGGATCTCCCCCCGCTGCTGTTCGGGGACGGCGCGGGCACCGGCGAGCAGCGCGGCGCGGATGACCGCCGGATCCTCGGTGCGGGGGTTGTCGTCGGTGACGACGAGCAGGTCCGCCCCACGGGCTCCGACGTCGCCCATGAGCGGACGCTTGCCGTGGTCGCGGTTGCCGCCCGCACCGACGACGACGGCGAGCCGGCCGCCGGCCGCCCGTCCGCGCAACGTCGCGATGACGGCCTCGAGCGCGGCCGGCTTGTGCGCATAGTCGACGACGGCGAGGAAACCCTGCCCGCGGTCGACCCGCTCCACCCGTCCGGGTACGTCGACGTCGGCGATGCCGGCGGCCGCGGCGTCGACGTCGACCCCGACCGCCGCGCACACCGCGACGGCGAGGGCGGCGTTGGCGACGTTGTAGTGGCCGGGCAGGCGCACCGCGACGCGCCGTGCGGTGCCGTCGGGCCCGGCGAGGGTGAACACCTGGGATCCGGACGGCTCGGTGCGGACCGCCGTCGCCGTCCAGTCGGCGGTTCCGGTGGTGGCGACGGTGCGCACCGCCTCGGGCTCCGCAGGGTGGGCGGCTCGGGCGATCCCGGCCATCCGCACGCCCCACTCGTCGTCGATGCACACGACGGCACGGCGGGCCCGCACGGGCGAGTCCGCCGCGAACAGCCGGGCCTTCGCCCCGAAGTAGTCGTCGAGGTCGCGATGGAAGTCGAGGTGGTCCTGGGACAGGTTCGTGAAGGCACCGACCGCGAAGCGGACCCCGGCGACCCGCCCCAGGGACAGGGCGTGGCTCGAGACCTCCATCACCACGGTGTCGATGCCCTGCTCGCGCATGGCCGCGAACAGCGCGTGCAGCTGCGGGGCCTCGGGGGTGGTGAGCGCGCTGGGGACCCGCCGGCCCGCGAGGCGGGTCTCGATGGTGCCGACCAGGCCCGTGACCCGCCCGGCGGCGGCGAGCCCCGCCTCGACCAGATAGGCGCTGGTGGTCTTGCCGGAGGTGCCGGTGATGCCGACGACCTGCATGTGCTGCGACGGGTCGCCGTAGATGGCGGCGGAGACGACGCCGAGGACCGACCGCGGATCCGGGTGGACCAGCACCGGCACGGGGCGGGTGACGACGGCGGCGAGGTGCTCGCATCCGGCGGCGTCGGTGAGGACGGCGACAGCACCCCGTTCCAGGGCCTCCGCGGCGTATTCGGCGCCGTGCGCGCGGGCGCCCGGGAGTGCGGCGAACAGGTCGCCGGGCTGCACCCCCTGGGCCCGCAGGTCGACGCCGGTCACGAACACCGGGATGCCCGCGGCGGAGGTCGTGGCGCCCGGTGCGACGGTGCCGACGGTGGCGCCCACGGCGGCAGCGAGGTCGCGGAGCTGCGTCACCGGTGGATGCTCGGGTCTCAGGCCGCCTCCCGGCGGGGACGGGTCCGGACTCGACGGCACAGGCACCAGGCTCCTCTCGCTCCGCGGCAGTGTCTCCTGCCGTTCCTCTACTCCCGCGGCCGCGCTGTTCCCGAGCACCGGGGCTCGACCGCGGTGTCACGGTACCGACGTGTCAGGTTACCGACGGGCGGCGGTGCCGCCGACACGTGCTCGGCGATCGACCGCACCCGCGCGGCTCAGTCCACCTGCAGGATCAGCTTGCTGCCCGGGTCCGCCGACAGCGGCACGCCCTCGCGCTGCAGCAACCACGAGGCGATCGTGTGGAACAGCGGTGCGGCGGACTGCCCGCCGCTGCCGTCGGCGCTGCGGGTGGGCGCGTCGAGCATGATGCCGATCACGTAGCGGGGGCGGTCGGCGGGCGCGATCCCCGCGAAGGTGATCCAGTAGTTCGAGTTCGAGTAGCACTTGCATGCGGGGTCGACCTGCTGGGCGGTGCCGGTCTTGCCGGAGACCTGGTAGCCCTCGATCGCCGCCGGGGTGCCGGTGCCGCGCTGGTTCCCGGTGTCGTCCTGCACCACGGCGCGGAACATGTCGCGCACGGTGGCGGCGGTCTGCGGGCTGACCACCCGCACCGGGTCCGGCCGGGGTGTCTCGGTGCGGGTGCCGTCGGGTGCGACGACCGCCCGGACGACGCGCGGCGGGATTCGCTCGCCGTCGTTGGCGATAGCCTGGTAGATCCCTGCCATCTGGAGCAGCGTCATCGACAGGCCCTGCCCGATCGGCAGGTTGGCGAAGGTGCCGCCGGACCACTGCTCGCGGCTCGGCACGCTGCCGGCGGACTCGCCCGGCAGGCCCACGTCGGTGCGCTGCCCGAGGCCGAACAGGCCGAGCATCTGCGCGAACCGGTCCTCACCGACCCGTTCCGCGAGCATCAGGGTCCCCACGTTGGAGGACTTCCCGAACACACCGGTGGCGGTGTAGGGCACGACGCCGTGGTCCCACGCGTCCTTTACGGTGACGCCGGCCATGCGGATCGTGCCGGGCACCTGCAGCACCTCGTCGGGGGTGGTGAGGCCGTCCTCGATCGCGGCGGCCGCGGTGACGATCTTGTTCACCGACCCCGGCTCGAAGGGGGTGCTGACGGCGGGATTCCCGAGTTCGGCGTCCTTCGGGTTGTTGCCGACCCCGATCGACGGGTCGAACGTGCCGTCGTTGGCCATGGCGACGACCTCGCCGGTCCGGGCGTCGAGCACGACGGCGGACGCGTTCTTCGCCCCGGACAGGTCCTTGGCGCGCTGCACCTGCTGCTGCACGTAGTACTGGACGTCGGAGTCGATGGTCAGTTCCACCGCGGAACCGTCGACGGCAGGTTGCTGATCGCGCCAGCTGCCGGGGATCACCGCGCCGTCGGAGCCCCGATCGTACGTCGAGGAGCCGTCGGTGCCGGCGAGCACGGAGTCCATGGAATCCTCGAGACCGAGGAGGCCGTGCCCGTCCCAGCCCGTCGCGCCGACGAGGTTGGCGGCGAGCGAGCCGCCGGGATACAGCCGGATGTCCTGACGCTCGAGACCGACCTTGTCGTACTCGTCGACGAGCGAGGTCGCCACGGCCGGATCGACGCCGCGCGCCAGATAGACGAAGGTCTCGTCGCTGCGCAGCTTGTCGAGGATCTCGTCCTCGGGGGCGGCCGCTCCGAGCGCCTCGTGGATCGCCTTCGCGAGACCCTCCAGATACGCGTCGGTCTCCGGCTGCGTCGGGTCCTCGGCGCGCGCCTCGTCCAGCTCTCGCCGGACGCGGACGGGCTGGAAGGTGAGCGCCTTCGCCTCCATCGTGTAGGCCAGCGGACTGCCGTTCCGGTCGGCGATGGTGCCGCGGGTGGCAGGCTCGACGAGCCGCGTCGTGCGCTGGCTGGCCGACTCGGCGGTCAGCTGCGGCGCCTGGACGACCTGAACCCACAGCAGTTGCACGGCCGCGACCCCGAGGGCCAGGAACATGACTGCGCGCCCGTACCGGTAGCGGAACCGGAACCCGGTGGTGTCCGCTCCGCCGGAGGCCTTGCGCGGGCGGGTGCGCCGGGCGGGCGCCGGCCGGCGGGAAGCAGCAGGGCGGCCGCGGACCGGCCGGGAAGACGGTGGGGTCCCTCGCCTCACCGGCGCCCGTCCTCGGCGTGCGTCGCAGGGGTCACGGGCACCAATTGTTCCGGCTGACCGGGCGCGGCCCCGGCATTGCCGGGCGACGGCGTGGCGTCCGGGGATGCCGGGGCAGGCTCCCCGGCCGGTACCGCCGCAGTAGCCCCGGCCGGTACCGCCGCAGTACCCCCGGGCGGCACCGCCGCCGCAGCCCCGGGCGGCACCGCCGCCGCAGCGGACGGCGCGGCGCCCGGGGTCGTCGTGGTGGGGGCCTCACCCGCGGCGCCGGCCGACGGCGCGGCGGCCCGGTCGGTGCCGGCGGACGGGGTCAGCGGCCGCGGGTTCTCGCTCCCCGCGCTACCCGCGAGCGGCGGAAGCTGGGCCCGGGTCCGGTCATCGGCCGCCGGGGGGTTCAGCGGCGCGGCCGGTGCCCCCTCGGCGGGGGCCGGGGTTCCCACCACGCGCACACCGCCGTCGTCGCCGACGACCAGGCGCGCGACCTCGCCGGTGGGGATCATGCCGAGCTTTGCAGCCTGCATCGCCAGCACCGGCGCCGAGTTGCCGGTTTCGACGTCGCGCTGCAGCACGGCGCGCTCCTGGATCAGGCGCTGGTTGTAGTCGCGTGCGGCGCTGAGCTGGTAGGAGTCCTCCGCGGCGCGCGTGGTCAGCAGCAGGGTTACGGCCATGCCGATGCCGAGGAGACCGATAATGGTGGCCACGAACGGAATTCGCGCCGCCACACTACCGCCGCGGCGAGCCGGTGCGGGAGTCGCCGTGTCCGGGGTCAGGTGCGCCGTGCGACGGCTGCGCCGCTGATACGCCCGCTGCGCAGCCGTGGATCGAGCCGGACGGCGAGCAGGTGCTGCCACCTGTACGGTCATCGGTTACCTCCTGGCGATTCGTTCCGCGGCACGCAGGCGCACGGGCGCCGAACGCGGATTGGCCTCGATCTCCTGCTCCGTCGCCCGTTCCGCCCCGCGGGTGAGCATCCGCAATTCGGGCCCGGTACCCGGAAGTTCCACCGGGAGCCCCTCCGGGCTCTTCGACTTCGTCAGCGGGGTGAGAATCTGCTTGACCACGCGGTCCTCGAGGGACTGGTACGACATGAACACCACCCGTCCCCCGACGGCGAGAGCGTCCAGGGCGTCCGGGATCGCGGCGCGCAGCGAGTCGAGTTCCCCGTTGACCTCGACCCGCAGCGCCTGGAACGTGCGCTTGGCGGGATGGCCGCCGGTGCGGCGGGATGCGGCCGGAATCGCCCGGTACAGCAGCTCCACCAGCTCCCCGCTCGTGCGCAGCGGCGTCTTCGCCCGCTGCCGCACGATCTCCGAGGCGATCTTCCCGGCGAACCGCTCCTCCCCGTAGGTGCTGAGTATGCGGGCGAGGTCGCCGTGGCTGTAGGTGTTGAGCACGTCGGCCGCGGTGACGCCCGTGGTGGGGTCCATGCGCATGTCCAGGGGTGCGTCGCGGGAGTAGGCGAAGCCGCGCTCGGCCTCGTCGAGCTGCATCGAGGACACGCCGAGGTCGAACAGGATCGCATGCACGGAGCCGACCCGATCCAGCCCGCACGAGGCGAGGGCGTCGGCGATGCCGTCGTAGCGGGTGTGCACGAACTGCGTGCGGTCGGCGAACGGCGCGAGCCGCCGGCGGGCAACGGCGAGGGCCTCGGGGTCGCGATCGAGCCCGATCAGGCGCACACCCGGATAGGTCCGCAGGAAGTGCTCGGAGTGTCCGCCGAGACCGAGGGTGGCGTCCACATAGATCGCGCCCGGGCCGGCGGCATCGATGGCGGGGCCGAGCAGTTCGTCGGCGCGGCTGAGCAGGACGGGGATGTGACCGAAGCTCTCCGGACTCCCGGCCTCCGGAACTGCCGCCGCGTCCTGACCCTCCGCCATTCTTCCTCCGGTTGTCCTGCTCGGTTCGTGGGCGATCGGATCGTGGCTTCGGTCGGGGGTTCGCAGTCACGCCTCCGGATACGACCGCGGCGAATGCATCGAGGTCTCTG
>NZ_WVTE01000250.1:0-36251 GCF_009939605.1 Rhodococcus sp. YH1
TGATGCCCGGGTACTGGCGCAACGAGGAGGCTACTCGCGCGGCCCTGATCGACGGCTGGTTGCAGACCGGAGACCTCGGCAAGCTCGACGAGAACGGCTACCTGACGTACGTCGACCGTCTCAAGGACATGATCATCTCCGGTGGTCTGAACATTTCCCCCGCCGAGATCGAGACCGTCATCAACCAGATCCCGGAGGTCGAAGAGGTCGCTGTGATCAGTGTCCCCGACGCCAAGTTCGGGGAGACCCCGGCAGCGCTGGTCAGAACGACCACGGAGATGAAGGAATCCGAGATCGTCGGCTTCTGCAACGAGCGCCTCGCCGACTACAAGGTACCGCGCTATGTCGTCTTCCTGGACGAACCGCTTCCCCGAATGCCCAGCGGGAAGATCGCCAAGCGCCAACTGCGCGACACCTTCGCGCATGTGCCCGACAACTACGAAAGGGTTCGGTGAGTCAGAGGTGAGCTCACAGAAGGTTGCCGTCGTCACCGGAGGGGGACGCGGCATCGGCGCGGCCGTCTCCCAGCGGCTCGCCGCCGACGGCTTCGCCGTCGCGGTCAACTATTCCCGTAGTGCGCGCGACGCCGAGGACGTCGTGGCGAAGATCGTCGCGGACGGTGGACAGGCCGTGGCAATTCAGGCCGATGTTTCGAAAGTTACCGACGCGGAGCGTCTCATTGCCGACACGACGGCCCGACTGGGTGCTCCCACCGTGCTCGTCAACAATGCGGGCATGAACAAGGCCGGTGCGGCCCGTAAGCAGGACCCCGAAGAGTTCGACGAAGTCATCGCGGTCAATCTCAACGGGGCGTTCTACTGCACGCACTTTGCCTTGCCTGCCATGTACGAGGAAGGTTGGGGCCGTGTGGTGTTCGTCAACAGCCCGTCGGGGGGGCGCCGCCCGTCGCCCGGCATGAGCGCCTATTCCGCAGCGAAGGCCGGCCTGGTTGCGATGACCAAGACGATGGCCGTGGAAGTCGCCCGTCGCGGCATCACGGTCAACTCGGTGATGCCTGGGTTCGTCGCCACGGACATCGTGTCGTCGGGAGGCGAAGCCGGCGTGGAGGCCCTGACCAGGCACTGGCCGTCGATTCCGCCCGAGTCGATCGCCTCGACGGTGTCGTTCCTGGTGAGCGACAACGCCGCCGACGTCTCCGGTGAGGAGATCGGTGTGTGGCGGGGTGGTCCGGTCGGCGTCTGAGATCCGACTACGATGCGACCCGTGCCGATTCGATCGGCACGGGTCGCATCGTTGTTGCGTGCCCCCTGCACCCGTGCGCGTTTCTGGTAGCTCTCGCTACCAGAAACGCGCACGGTGTTGGTAGGTGTTACACCGACACCGGGGCTCGGTCGTCGTCCTGCTTCAGGACGGACGACGACCGGGTACGGGACAGGACGGTTGCTGCGAAACCGAGCAGCGAGACGACGCAGACCAGGAGGCTGAGCCACACCGTCGTGTCGTCGAACGCCAAGGCGACTGCGATGACCGGGACGATTGCCGCGCCGAGCGCGTTGCCGGCCTCACGACCGAGGCCGAGGCCACTGTAGGCGTGCTGCGTATGGAACAGCTCGATGACGTATGCGCCCATCGGACCGAAGATGGCCGCGACGCCGATACCGTTTCCGGCCGCCATGACCACCCAGTACAGCAAGGGGGGTGTTCCGACGCCGGACAGGAGCGAGATGCCGACCCATGCGAATACGGCGCTGTAGAGGAAGCCGAACATGATCACAGGTGCGCGTCCGACCCGGTCCGACAGGGACCCGAACATCGGAATCAGAAGGGCATTCGTGAGCTGTGCGGCGATCAGACCGACGAGCACTTCCGTTCCGCCGAAGCCGAGCTGGTTGGTGCCGAAGGTGCCCATGAACACGATGTAGAAGTAACCGATACCGGTCTGGCCGATGGTCATTACAAGGACGGTCAGCAGGGCGCGCGGTTGCTGGCGGATCACGTCGAAGAGCGGACGCTTCGAGACGGCATTGTTCTCCTCGATCTCACGGAATGCAGGTGTTTCGGGCAGGCTGCGGCGTAGCCACAGGCCGTAGGCGAGGATTACCACGCTGCACAGGAACGGGATGCGCCAGCCCCACGCGAGGAAGCTGTCCTGGGACATCAGGGATGACACCGTCAGCAGGGACAGCGTTCCGAGCACGCCGCCGAGTGCCGCGCCCATACCGGGCAGCGATCCCATCAAGCCCTTCTTCTTCGCGGGTGAGAATTCGACCGCTACCAGAGCCGCGCCTCCGTACTCACCGCTGGCGCCGATGCCCTGCAGGATTCGGAGGAAGACCAGAAGAGCCGGTGCGACCCAGCCGATCTGGTCGTACCCCGGCAGCAAGCCGACGAGCAGGGTGGCGATACCCATCAGGACGAGGGTGAAGACGAGGATGCGCTTTCGGCCGATGCGGTCGCCGAGGCTGCCCAGGATCACCCCGCCCACCGGACGGATCAGGAAGCCGACTGCGAACGTGCCGACGGCCTGTAGCGTTCCCAGAAGTGGGCTCGAGCCGGAGAAGAACACGCTCGCGAATACCACTGACGCCGCCGAGGCGTAGAGGCTGAAGTCGTAGTACTCGAGAAGGGTTCCGACAAAAGCGGCGCGGCTTGCGCGTCGTGAGTCCGCGCGAGAGCGCCCGGAGTTCGCATCTGGAGGAGAGCCTGCAACGGCGGTTGTACGTTCGGTCATGCGAAACCTCGCGTTGTGAGGGGTGGGCGATCGGCCCGAATGGTGTAGTGACGGGAGACACAGTAGCCTATAGGCATTAGATTGGTCTATCGCGAACTCCCTGGCTCACGTCGTGTGATCTCGACATTGATGCCGGTGAGGTGCGACTGATTGCTGAGGATGTCGTATCCCTCTTTCCCGTTGGGGGACAGACTGTTCACGTTTACGCCGGGGTGGCGACGCGCCACGTCGAGGCCGCGAGCCGAGCGCTGGCCCCATCCGTGTGTCATCGCGACCACCCCCGGCCTGAGGGTTGCGTCGTATGCCAATATCGCGTCGATCGATCCGTGCCGGTTGTGGACGATGACAAGGTCACCGGCGACCAGTCCGCGCCGATCCGCGTCGTCAGGGTTCATCCACAGTGGATTGTCCTGGTGATCGCCTTGTTTCAGTATCGGTAGGTTGTGTAGCCAACTGTTCACCATGTACAGGGTGCGACGGGTGATGAGTTTGAGCTGTTCCGGGCTCTCGTTGGACAACTCCTCCAGAATGTCCTCGACGGTGCGGTATGCGCGCCGGAAAACTGCCGGACAGCAGTCGATCAGGCCGTCGTCGTGCTGCACCGCGATGGTGAACACGTGCGACGGGTCCGCCTCGGGCAACACCGCGGTCTGGCAAGGCATTTCCTTCAGCCGCTCGATACTCAGGCCCGAGTCGCGCATGGCGGCATCCGCGTTGGCGAGGGGGTCGGGATCGGGACTGTCGAGCAGCGTCTCCACGCCCATCTCCTGCTGGATTCGTGACAGGATCCACCAGTCGTCGCGCCGGTCGCCCCTCGGCGGTACCACCGCGGGGGTGTACTGCACGTAGGGCTCCATCGCGACGCCCATCGTGTTCAGGAAGTTGAGGTCCTCGTGTTCGAGCCAATCCGTGGCGGGGAGAACGTAATCCGCCATCTCGCCGGTGACCGTGCGGTACAGGTCGATCGTCACGATCAGTTCCAGGTCTTTCAGGGCGCGGCGCAGGCGCTCTTCTCCGCCTACCGACAACAGCGGGTTACCGGAGATGACGATCAACGCTCTGATCGGATCATCCCGAGTCTCGATGTACTCCGACAGCATTGCTGCGGGCAGATCCCCACTGACAGTGCGGACCTCGCCCACGCTGTTGTGGAAGAACGGATTCTCGCGCTTGCGCTTCGAATTCTGCACGACGTCGGTCATGCCGCGGGAGTAGATGTTGCCGCCTCGGCGGCCGAGGTTGCCGGTGAAGAGACTGATCATGTTGAGCATCCAGTACGCCAGCGTGCCCTGGCGTCCCTGGTTCACCCCGGTCGCCATGTAGATGCTGGCGGTGGGGGCGGTGCAGAAGTCCTCGGCGACCTTCCTGATGACGTCGGCCTCGATGCCGGTCGCCGCCGTTACTCGCTCGACGGGATACGCCCGGAGGAAATCGAGCAGCCCGTCGATGTTGCGTGCATGCTTCTCCACCGCGGTGCGGTCGTACCCGATCCGGAACACGATCTCGTGCAGGATCGCCGCGAGGAAGTAGAAGTCGGAATCGGGTTTGATCAGCAGCACGTCACCGGTGTCCGGTCCCGACGACTCGATCCGCCGCGGGTTGACGAACAGGACGGTCCCTCCGCGCTGCTTGACCGCCTTGATCTTGGCCATCGGGTTCGAGATGTGCATGAGGGTCATGTGCGAGACGAGGGGGTTGCTGCCGAGACACAGGAAATAGTCGGTGTGCAGCAGATCCGGGATCGGATGCGCCATCGACGCCCCGTAGATCGCCTCGCTTGCAGCGTATTTTGCAGAGGTATCCTGGGTGCCGGCGCTGAAACGCATCCTGGTGTCGAAACCACGCGCGAGTGCCGCCGCGTTGGCGTAGTAGGTGCCGTTGAACGCCGACGGGTTGCCTTGGTAGACGGCGAGCGCGTTGCGCCCGTACCGCCGGCGGATGTCCCCGAGCTTGTCGGCGATCTCGCGTACCGCATCGTCCCAGTCGATCGGTACGAAGTCGCCGACCTCCTCGTGGCGAGGATTCGTGCGCTTGAGCGGGCGGTCGAGGCGGTTCGGATCGTCGTGGACCTGGAGGAAGTGCACACCCTTGTGGCAGGCGAATCCCTGGTGGATCGGGTGATCCTTGTCCGGCTGCAGTGAGATTACCTGGTCGTCCCGGACGTCTGCGACGAGACCGCACCCCGGTTCGCAGATGCGGCAGAACGTGTGGACCCGGCGCGTCGTCACCTGGTCAACCGCCCACGGCGGCTGCGCAAGTCGATGCCGCCCACGGCGGCTGCGCGAGTCGATGCCGCCTGCGCCTCGTCCCGATAGTTGGACGGCCACTTCTTGCCCAGGGTCAGTCCCCCGTCGACTCCGAGGGCCTGGCCCGTGACGAACTCGGAGTCGTCCGAGGCGAGGAACGCCGCGGCGTGCGCAAGGTCCTCGGGTTCGCCGGCTCGCGGGATGGGCTGGAACGTCGTCAGGCTGCCCCGTACGGCGTCGACGCTGCGGTCGAGTGCTTCGTCCTCGAGTCCCGCACCGTGGCCTACGATGCGGGTGGCGACTCCTCCGGGGACCAGTGCATTGACGCGGATCCGGAATTCGGCCAGCTCCACGGCCGCGGTCCGGGTCAGTTGGAGCACGGCGGCCTTCGCGGCGCTGTAGGGATGCGGTCCGAATCCGGTGCGCACGCCCGCGACGCTCGAGACGTTGACGATGCTGCCGGAGCCCTGGTCGCGCATCACGCGCGCGGCATGCTTGGTTCCGAGGAACACGCTGCGTGCGAGCACGGCGAACCCGTCTTCCCATTCCTCGAGGGAGGTGTCCTCGAGGAATGTCCAGGCACCGACGCGGCCCGCGTTGTTGACCATGCAGTCGAGCCGTCCGAACCGGTCGACCGCCAGCGCGACGGCGGCCTCGACCTCGGATTCGGTGCGTACATCGGTGTGCAGGTAGGCACCGCGGGGACCGAGGGCGGCAGCAACGGTCTCCCCGCGAGCGTCGTCGATATCCGCGACGATCACACGCGCCCCGCGCTCGACGAACACGTGAGCAGTGGCTGCGCCGATTCCGCTCGCGGCTCCCGTCACCACGGCAACCTTGCCGTCGAGGTTCGTCATGGTGGACTCCTTCGGTTGTGCTCGCCGGTTCCTCGAGCTTTAATCTAAAGCCATTAGTCTTCTTCTGTCGAATCCTTCGTCCCTGGGGAGAGCCATATGTCCGATGCGACACCGATCCTGACCGAGCGGCCGCGGCCGGGCATTCTCCTGATTCGCCTCAATCGCCCGGACGAGCTCAATGCCATGAACGTCGACCTCATCGACGCGCTGCACGAGGTGCTGGCCGAGGTGCGGGACGATTCGACCACCCGCGCGATTGTGCTCACCGGTGAAGGACGTGCCTTCTGCGCAGGTCTGGATCTGCGCGGATACGGAATCCCGCAGGGTGCGACCGAGGGGGAGGGTCGCGCGCAACTCGGACTGCGGGTGCAGAAGCACATCGCGGGTCTCGTCGATGCATTCCGCGGTGCGCGGCCACCGATCATCGCGGCCGTCAACGGGGCCGCGGCGGGCGGCGGAATGTCGCTCGCCCTCATGTCCGACATACGCATCGTGTCCGAATCCGCGGTGTTCCATGCCGCGTTCATTCGCCGCGGCCTGTCCAACTGCGACATCGGAATGAGCTGGCTCCTGCCCCGCATGATCGGCTTCTCCCGGGCTGCGCAGATCATGCTCACCGGCAGGTCCATCGACGCCGCCGAAGCCGAACGGATCGGGCTCGTCTCGTCCGTCGAACCCGCCGACAAGCTGCTCGACGTCGCGCTGGACACCGCCGGGGCCATCGCGCAGAACAGCCCGTTCGGCGTCTGGATGACCAAGGAAGTGATGTGGTCGAACCTGGAGGCGCCCAGCATGCGCGCTGCAATCGACCTCGAGAACCGTACGCAGATCCTCAGCTCGTTGACGCGCGATCACAAGGAAGCCGTCGTCTCGTTCCTCGAGAAGCGGCCGCCGGCGTTCCAGAATCACTGACCGGCACCGATTGATTCGACGACACACCGAAGAGGCAGTGAAAGCAGCATGAGAGTTGGAATCGCCGCAGGGTATTGGGGTTCGGGCCCGCCGCGCAATGTCGAACGGATGCTCGCCGAGGCCGAAGCGCTCGGGGTCGACAGCTTCTGGACCGCCGAGACCTACGGGTCCGACGCGCTGACACCTCTCGCGTGGTGGGGTGCGCAGACGTCGAGGATCAAGCTGGGGACGTCGGTGTGCCAGATGTCGGCGCGCACACCGACGGCGCTGGCGATGGCCGCGCAGACCCTCGATCACCTCAGCGGTGGTCGCGTGATCATCGGCATCGGCGCGTCCGGGCCGCAGGTCGTCGAGGGCTGGTACGGGCAGCCCTACCCGCGACCTCTCGAACGCACCCGCGAGTACATCGAGATCATGCGGCAGGTGTGGGCGCGTGAGGAGCCGGTGACCTACTCGGGACGGCACTACCAGCTGCCGCTCCAGGGCGGCTCCGGACTGGGGAAGCCGCTCAAGTCGATCGTCCACCCCCTGCGTGACGACGTCCCCGTCTACATGGGCGCCGAGGGCCCGAAGAACGTGGCGCTCGCCGCCGAGATCGCCGACGGCTGGACGCCGCTGTGGTTCTCGCCCAAGAGCGACGAGTTCTACCGCACGGCACTCGCCGAAGGCTTTTCGCGTGAGGGAGCGCGCCGCACCGCCGATGACTTCGAGGTTGCGAACGTGTGCTGGCTCCTCGAGAACGACGACGTGGAGAAGGCCGCCGCCCGGCTCAAGCCGACGGTCGCGCTCTACGCCGGCGGTATGGGGGCCAAGGGTGCCAACTTCCACAACGACGTGTTCGCCCGCATGGGGTGGGGCGAGGTGTGCGCCGAGATCCAGGAGCTGTACCTGAGCGGGCGGCCCGAGCTCGCCGCACAGGCCGTGCCCACCGAGATGGTCGAGGACGTCGCCCTGGTCGGTCCCGCGGACAAGATCATCGAAGAGATCGAAACCAAGTGGAAGTCCACGTGCCTGACCACCCTCATCCTCGGTGGGTGGCCGAAGCCGGAGAACCGCGAGCGCATTCTGGAGGCAGTGCAGTCGTGACCCTCGATCCGAGAACCCCGATCCTGGTCGGCACCGGCCAGGTCGACGAACGCGGCGGCGGCGTGGAGCCCGTCGATCTCATGGCCCGCGCGGCGCGCGAGGCCGCTGCCGATGCCGGGTCCGCGCGCCTGCTCGAACTGGTCGACTCCGTCCGCGTGGTCGGGCTCCTGTCCTGGCGTTACCGCGACCCGGGCGCACTCGTCGGCGAGCGCATCGGCGCGACCGTACGGCACACCGGTTACTCCGGAAGCGGTGGGAGCACGCCGCAGGTGCTGGTCAACGGTGCCGCCGAGGACATCGCCGCTGGCCGCGCCGACGTCGTGCTCATCGGTGGCGCCGAATCCTGGCGGACCCGCATGAAGCTGCGGGCGCAGAAGCAGCGACCCGAGTGGAGCGTGCAGGACGAGTCGGTGCCCGCCGCCGAGATCATGGTCACCGATGTGCCGATGGCGGACGAGAGGGAACGCCGGATCGGTCTGGACCGGCCCTCGTACGTCTATCCGCTGTTCGAGCAGGCGCTGCGGATCTCGGCAGGACGCTCCCCCGAAGAGCACCGCGAGTTCATCGGAAGCCTGTGGTCGCGGTTCAGCAAGATCGCGGCGACGAACCCGAACGCGTGGGTGCAGCGGGAGTACACCGCGGCGGAGATCGCGACACCGTCGACCGAGAATCGGATGATCTCCACGCCCTACACCAAGCTGCTGAACTCGAACAATATGGTCGATCAGGGTGCGGTGCTGCTGATGTGCTCGGTCGAGACCGCGACTCGACTCGGTATTGCGCGGGAGAACTGGGTCTTTCCGCAGTCCGGTACCGAATCGCACGATACGTACGCGATCGCCGAGCGAGGTGCCCTCGACGGGTCGCCGGCGATTCGCATCGCGGGCGCGCGGGCTCTCGAGCTCGCAGGTATCGGGCTGGACGACGTCGCCCACGTCGACATCTACTCGTGTTTTCCGTCGGCGGTACAGGTTGCGGCGAACGAGCTGGGACTTGCGCTCGACGATCCGGGTCGGCCTCTCACCGTGACCGGTGGTCTGACCTTCGGGGGTGGCCCGTGGAACAACTACGTGAGCCATTCGATCGCGACCATGGCGCGACGGGTGCGGGAGTCCCCAGGTTCGTACGGTCTGGTGACCGCCAACAGCGGTTATCTCACCAAGCACGCCGTGGGCGTGTACCGGACGGAACCTCCTGCCGGAGGGTTCCGGCGGCTGGACGTGCAGGCCGAGGTGGTGGGGCAGCCCACGACCGCCGCGCTCGTGTCCTACGCGGGCACCGCGTCGGTGGAGTCGTGGACCGTGGTGTACGGCCGCGACGGTTCACCGGAGCGCGGTTTCCTCGCGGCACGCACGGCGGCAGGGGAGCGGACCCTCGCGGCGACCACGGATGCCGAGGACCTCGCGCGCCTCACGGAGGTCGATGTTGCAGGTCAGCACGTCTCGATCGCGGAGAACGGGCAGTTCCACTTCGCGCGACGTTGACGGCGTTTATCTAACGACATAAGGTTATTGCACTGACGGACACGACCGGCTCGTGTCACGAATCGAGGAGTTCACAGATGTCTGTCGAAGACTTTCGTGCACTGTACGAACAGCATGTCGGCTACGTTGTCGCCGGAAACATGAAGGCCGCTCTCGCCGACATGGTGCGAGAGAACATTCCGCAGGTCTTCGACGGAATCGACACCCCCCGCGAGGCCACGAAAGGCTTCGAGATCAAGGACGTGCGCGCCGAGGGCGACCGGATGGTGGGCGAGACCGTCTACGACATGGGCGACCGTTCGATCGGGCTGCGCTCCATCTGGGAGCTCCACGACGGACGCTGGCTCGCGGCGAAGCTCGAGAACTTCCCCGCCGGAACGGAGGCGAACGCATGACCGCAACAGAACTCGCGACCGAACCCTGGGGACCCGCGCCGGACGGACTCGATCAGCCGTACTGGGACGGTCTCCTTGCCGGTGAGCTGCGCCTTCAGCGCTGCAGCGATTGCCGCACGTGGATCTGGGGGCCGCAGGCCATTTGCGGTCACTGCCACAGCTTCGACCTCGGATGGGAAACCGTCGAGCCGGCCGGCACCGTCTACAGCTGGAATCGCAGCTGGTACCCGTACATGGACGAATATGCCGAGCGGTTGCCGTACGTGACGGTGCTCGTCGAACTGCCGCACGCCGGTGGCCGACGGGTGCTGGGCATTCTCGCAGACGACATCGACGCGAACCCCGAGATCGGCGACCGGGTCGTCGGAGTCTTCGAGCGGACCGAGGGCGCCGCCTGGCCGTTGCTGCGTTGGCGCCGGGCCGATTCGATCGTAGAGGGAGAAATGCGATGAGCGCCAACATCATGCGCGGCGCGACGGCCGTCGTCGGCGTCGCCGAACAGCATTACAAGCGCGGCGAAGCCCCGCACAGCGAGAAGCGCATGACTCTCGAGGTCATCCTCCGGGCGTGTGCCGACGCGGGTATCAACCCCCGCGAGATCGACGGCTTCGTCTCCTACGCGGGCGGCGCCAACGACGGCGCCATCATCGGCGGCGCACTGCTGATCGACGAACTGCGTTGGTCGAACATGATGTGGGGTGGGGGCGGCGGCAGCGTCGCAGCGGCCATCACGAATGCAGCCACTGCGATCGCCACCGGTCAAGCCGAGTGTGTTGTGGTCTATCGCGCGATGACGCAGGCGGATACGGGTCGGCTCGGATACGCGAAGTACCACTACGGCAGTCACTTCCTCGCGCACGGCATCGGCTCGCCCGCGCAGATCTGCGCGATGCGCACCCAGCGGATGCTCGAGCACGGCGGGGTGCCGCGGTCGGCCATGCGATCCCTGGTCCTCGCGTCGTACCAGCACGCGCAGAGCAACCCGACGGCGCAGGGTTACGGACGCCCACTCGACGAGGAGACCTACGAGGATTCGCGGTTGATCGCAGAGCCGTTCCACCTGTTCGACTGCTCCCGTGAAAGCGACGGTGCGGTCGCGCTGGTGCTCGTCTCGGCCGAGCGGGCGAAGACCTTGCGTCCCGACCCGGCGTATCTACTGGCAGGCGCGCAAGGTGCACCGGGCGGATACTCGGAACTGATCGACAACGATCTCGGCGAGCAGTACATGACCGCCGGATTCGGCCCGGCCAACAACGGAAAACCCGGTGTCGCCGAAAGGCTTTGGTCTGCAGCCGGTCTCGGACCGGATGATGTCGACGTGGTCCAGGTCTACGAGAACTTCAGTGGTCCTGCTGTCGCGGCACTGATCGATCACGGCCTCTGTCCGCCGGGGGAAGCTGCCGGCACCTTCATGACCGTCGAGAACCTCACCGCGCCGAACGGCAAACTGCCCATCAACACCAGCGGCGGCAACCTCGCCGATTCGTTCATCAACGGTCTGAACCTCGCGGTCGAAGCGGTCCGGCAGATCCGCGGCACCTCGACCAACCCGGTGGAGGGCGCGAAGACCTCCCTGTTCATCGGCGGCCCGATGGCGCCGTTGGTGAGCTCGGTGCTGTTCGGCCACGAAGACACCCTCTGACCGCCACGTCCGAAAGGCACGACATGAACGACCGTGACACCAATAGTCTGGACCGGAGCGAGCTGTTCATCGGCGGACGGTGGGTAGCGCCGAAGTCCGGTGGCGGCGTGGACGTCATCGAGGCGGCCACCGAGAAGGTGCTGGGTACCTCCGCTCTCGCGTCCGACGCCGACATCGATGCGGCCGTCGCGGCCGCGCGTACCGCCCTGACGGGTCCGTGGAGCAGGCTGACCAACGTCGAACGGGCCGACCTGCTCGACACGTTCGCGGCCGCCCTCAAGTCACGTGGTCGCGACACGTCCCGGCTGGTGAGCCGCGAGAACGGCATGCCGATCGCGCTGTCGGGCGGTGTGAACGGTTTCGGCCCCGCGGCGATGCTCTCGTACTACGCAGGTCTGATCCGCGAAGCGTCCAACGAGGACGTGCGGCCGAGTGCATTCGGCGGTCGCACCGTCGTGCGCCGCGAGCCCGTGGGCGTGGTCGCGGCAATCACGCCGTGGAACTACCCGCAGCCGCTCGCTGCGATGAAGCTCGCTCCCGCGCTCGCGGCGGGATGCACGGTGGTGCTCAAGCCCGCCCCCGAGACCGCACTCGATGCGTTCGCCTTCGCCGACGCCGCGCTCGAGGCGGGTCTGCCCGACGGTGTGGTCAACGTCGTCCCCGCCGACCGCGACGCCGGTGCCTACCTGGTTTCGCACCCGGGCGTCGACAAGGTGGCGTTCACCGGGTCCACCGCGGCAGGTCGCGCGATCGGGGCGGTCTGCGGTCGGCTGCTGCGGCCGGTCACGCTCGAGCTCGGCGGCAAGTCCGCGGCGATCGTCACCGAGCACGCCGATCTCGACGTCTTCGCGAAGAACCTGCTCGAGGTGTCGCTGGTCAACAACGGCCAGACCTGCCACGCGAGCACCCGGATCCTCGCCCCGCGCTCGCGGTACGACGAGGTCGTGGACGCGGTCACCGAGACCGTGCGGGCACTGACCGTCGGTGATCCGCTCGACAAGGCCACCAACGTGGGTCCGCTGGTCTCGGCCGCGCAGCGCGACCGCGTCCTCGGCTACATCGCTTCGGGCCGCGCCGACGGCTACCGCATCACCACCGGCGGCGGCGTCCCTGCCGACCAGCCGCTGGGGTGGTTCGTCGAGCCGACCGTGTTCGCCGACGTCGACAACTCCGCGCGCATCGCGCAGGAGGAGATCTTCGGTCCGGTGCTGACCATCACCGCGTACGACGGTGAGAACGAGGCAGTTGCCATCGCCAACGACTCGGAGTACGGACTCGGCGGTACTGTCTGGACCACAGACGAACAGCACGGCCTCGACCTCGCGGCGCGGATTCACAGCGGCACAGTCGGAGTGAACTACTACGCCCTCGATCTGGACGCGCCGTTCGGCGGCGTCAAGTCGTCGGGGCTGGGCCGCGAGCTCGGCCCGGAGGGACTGGCACCGTACTTCACCGCGAAGTCGGTGTACTTCGGAACTCGCTGACCAGAGCCAGGTCTCGCGGCGAGCACACACTATTGGAGCACAAGATGGCACTACCTCTGCATGGTGTCCGGGTACTGGAACTGACGGACGGATTCGGCGACACCGCGGGCCGGTTCCTCGCCGACCTCGGGGCCGAGGTCGTCCGAGTCGAACTGCCCGGAGGCTCGCCTTCGCGCTCGGCGCACCCGGTCCGGAACGGTGTGAGCGTTCCGTTCGCGCTGCGCAACGCGAACAAGCTCGGCGTCACGCTCGATCTCGAGGAGGACGAAGGCCGGGACCGGTTGCGCGCCCTCGCGCGGCGCTCGGACATTCTGCTGGAGTCGTTCCCGCCGGGCTTCCTCGCTGCGCGCGGCGTGGGTACTGCGGACCTGTGCCGGGCCAATCCCGCGCTCGTGGCCGTGTCGATCACCGGTTTCGGTCAGGACGGTCCGTATCGCGACTGGGCGGCGACAGAGCCGGTCCTGTATGCACTCAGCGGTGTATTGTCGCGCTCCGGCGAACCGGGGGAGCAGCCGCTGCTGCCGCCCCACGGGCTGATCGACGAGTCGGTAGGCGTGCACACGGCGTGGTCGGCGCTACTCGCCTACTTCGACCGGTTGCACACCGGACGTGGCCAGAGCGTCGACATCTCGGCGTTCGAGGTCATCGTGCACGGCTTCGATCCCGGATTCGGTGTGCAGGGCTCCGCTGCCGCCGGCCGTTCCGAGGACTTCCCGCGGGGCCGGCCGGACGCCGCCAACTTCTACCCGGTCTATCGCTGCGGCGACGGGCAGGTGCGCATCTGCCTGCTCGCGAAGCGGCAGTGGCGGGCGATGTTCGAATGGCTCGGTGAGCCGGAGGAATTCGCGGATCCGACATACGACACCATTCCCGCGCGATTCGCTGCGTCCGCTCGCCTCAATCCGCTCATCGAACAGTTGTTCAGCACCTATACCCGCGACGAACTCGTCGTCGAAGGTGCGGCCCGGGGCATCCCGATCGGTGGTCTCAACACCGTGTCGGAGGTCTTGACGACCGAGCATTTCGATGCGGCCGGTACGTTCGTCGATACCGAGATCTCACCCGGCGTCACCGCGCGAGTCCCGTCCGGGTACGCGAAGGTCGACGGGCAGCGAGCCGGAGTGCGCATGCGTGCGCCAGAACTCGGTGAGCACAACGACACGGTGTTCGGGTCCGACATCGACGGGGCTCACGATCCGATTCCCGCACTGCAGCGCGAACCGGGTGGGCGGCCGTTCGAGGGTCTTCGGGTCCTCGATATGGGTGTCGTGGTGTTCGGTGCTGAACTCGGGCGCCAGTTCGCGGACAACGGCGCCGACGTCATCAAGATCGAGAACTCGAACTTCCCGGACGGATTGCGCCAGTCGAAGCGGGGTGCGGCCCTCGCCGCGTCCGTGGCGTGGGGCCACCGTAACCGCCGCAGCCTCGGACTGAACCTGCGCAGTCCCGAAGGCATCCGCATCTTCAAGCGGCTGGCCGCCGAAGCGGACATCGTGCTCGCCAACTTCAAGCCCGGCACTCTCGCCTCGATGGGGCTCTCGTACGACGAGCTCGCCGCGATCAATCCGCGCATCATCGTGTCCGAGAGCAGCGCCTTCGGCAGTGTCGGCCCGTGGAACAAGCGGCTCGGCTACGGACCGCTGGTACGGGCAGCCTGTGGTGTCTCGGCGCTCTGGCGGTACTCGGACACCACTGATGCACTGTGCGACGGCTCGACTGTCTACCCCGATCACATCGCCGGACAGGTCACCGCAACCACGATTCTCGCCACGCTGATCCACCGGCTGCGGACCGGGCGTGGCGCCGCGATCGAGGTCGCTCAGGCCGACACCGCGATCGTGCAACTGGGTAGCCAGCTCGTCGCGGAACATCTCGAGCCTGGGTCGATCGGCGCACCGGGAAATTCCGATCCGTACTCGGCGCCCTCCGGGGTGTACCCGTGTGGAGGTGACGACGAGTGGTGTGTCGTCACCGTCCGCGACGACACGGACTGGGCGAGGCTGTGCGGTGTAGTCGGCCGGCCCGACCTCGCCGACGACCCTCGTTTCGCCACCGCCGAGCTCAGGATCGACCACCGCGCCGAGGCCGACGAGGTGCTGACGGAGTGGCTGCTGCGGCACACGCCGACCGAGGCGATGGTGACTCTGCAGGCGGCTGGAATACCGGCCGGGGCCATGATCCGGTTGCCGGAGCTGCTCACCAACCCTCAGCTGATCGCGCGCGGTGCGTACACCGAGCTCGAACACGAGCTGCTTCCGGCGCCGCTCCCGACCGCGAAGCAGGTGGCGCACTTCGCGACGTTGCCGGACTGGCCGCTGCGGCAGGCGCCCCTGGCCGGTCAGCAGACACGTGAAATCTGCGAGAGAGTGCTCGGGCTGAGCACAGTCGAGATCGATTCGCTCGTGCGCGACGGCGTGCTGCAACCGCCCGCCGACGATCCGGCGCTGTCGCCGGTTCCCTCCACTGTGTGACACAGCCGAGAAGGTCCCCGGAGCTTCCTCCGGGGACCTTCTCCTGTTCGGGCCGACTTCCTGCGACCGGGTCGAGCGGGATCAGCGCGTCGACGGCGTGAACGTGATCGGCAGCTTCTCGCATCCACGGACCTGGGACGAATGGAAGACCGCGGGATTGTCCGGAACGAGCGCGTAGTCGGGAATCCGCTTGTGAATCTCCTCCATGGCGAGCCTCAGCTCGAGCCGCGCGAGATGGGAGCCGAGGCAGCGATGCGGGCCGGCGCCGAACCCGATGTGGCGGTTGGGGTGCCGTTCGATCTGTAGCTCGTCAGGGTTGTCGAACTCGTCGTCGTCCCGGTTGGCGGAGGTCATCAACACCAAGAGTTGGTCGCCGGCCTTGATCGAGACACCACCGATCTCGGTGTCTCGGGTCGCACGCCGGCCGCCGCTCGTGGCAGTCTCGATCCGCAGGATCTCTTCCACCGCCGACGGAATCAGCGTCGGGTCGTCAAGGATCGCCTCGCGCTGCTCGAGATTACGAGACAGGTGGATGAGTCCCCAGGCGAGAGCGCCTTGGACGGTGTGGAGTCCCGCGACGAGAAGCAGGAAGAACATCCGGCACAGTTCCTCGTCGGTGAGCTGCCTGGGTGTTCCTTCGACGTCGAGTGGGGTGTTGATGATCTGCGCCGTGAGGCTCCCGGAGTTGTCGTCGCCGGAGCGGACCCGGGCGACCACCTGCCCGAAGTACTCGTAGATCTCGCCGGCGGCCTTCGCGCGGGCCTCGGCCGATTCCTCCTCGCTCGCGCCGGGGATGCCCTGGAGCGTGATGTCGGTCCACTCCGTGAATTGCGGTGCGTCACTCAGTGGCCACCCCATGAGCGCAAGGAAGATCCGCGTCGGCAGTTCGTGTGCGAACTCGGAGATGAACTCGCACTCGCCCTTTTCTGCGAAGTCGTCGATCAGCGCGGTGATGATGCCCCGGATCTCGGGCTCGAGCGCCTTCATTTGCTTGGGACTGAACAGCGGCTGAAGTGCCTGCCGATAGTAGCTGTGTTCGGGCGGGTCGAGTTCGAGTGGAAGGAATTTGCCCTGCGCGGCATTGAGCAGGTTGTTCGGGAAGCTCGAGAACGTCTCCGGATCCTGGAGCACCTGGAGTGCCTCGCTGTATCGGGTGACGACCCAGTGTCCGCCGTGATGTGGGGAGTAGAGGACCGGCCCTTGCTTGCGTAACGCAGCGACACGCTCCTGGAACACATCGGCCGGCACGGCCAGGGACGGGTCGTACACATCGAAGTCGGTGATCAGATGTGCGGGAATTTCGATCTGTGTCGTGATCATCGGCGATCCTTCGCGAGGGGAGTGATCCGGAGAGCGCCTCGGCGGGGAGGGGTCCTCCGGGGAGTCAGGTGATGTGGCGCTGTGACGAGCGCGGGCTGACGTGGGGAGGGGCGATTGCCTTGGGACGACGGTAGATCAGTCGTTTCCGACCGGTCAACAGCGTATGTGCTCATGTCTGCGTTTCGCAGGGGAATTGCTGTCGCGCAGTCGGTGCCCGCTTGACCGATTAACCGATAGCATTTAGATTGATCGGTGTGATGCGCAGCACTCGCGTGCTGCGGGTGGGGCGCGTATCACACGTAGCACGCGGTGCTTCCCTGTTCGTGTCCGTGAACTGAAATCTGTTGTGGGACAGAACGTACTGTCTGCCATCCCGGCGCCGTTCGTCGTCACAGAATTGTCTCCCGGAGGGGCAAACATGGGCTTTCGTCGCGTAATCGCAGTCGAACGCAAGGGCGCGGCTGTGCTCGTCGCCGACGAGCAGATCGAGAGGCTGGACGCCGCCGGAATCGACCCCATCTGGCGAACCGACTCCGATCCCGAGGTCCCCAATTCCGGTGAAGTACCGGACGCCGTCGGATTTCCGGATCCGGGCGGAGTGTGGGTGATCGGCTGGGTGCTCGAGCCTGGTCGCATCGGCGACAGCGACAACGGAATCGTCGTCATGGACGACGAGGATCCGGGGTTTCATCGGACGGATTCCGTGGACGTGCACGTCCTTCTCGAGGGTTCGCTCGTGCTCGAACTCGACGACGGTGTGGAGATCGAACTGAATCCCGGCGACACGGTGGTGATCAACGGGAACAGGCACCGATGGCACAACCGAGGAGAACGGACCGCTCGGGCCATCGTCACCATCTGCGGCGCGTCACGCAATGACCGACAGGAGAACTGAAATGGAATCGGCAACCGAGAACACCGGGTCGAACGTGAACTATGCGCCGGCTGCGAGGAAGGCTCCGCTCCGGTGCGGAGTGTTCCTTCCGCCGTACCACAATCCCCGCCGTAACCCCACGATGGCGATCGAACAGGATCTCCGCCATGTCGAGGATCTCGATCGGCTCGGTTTCCACCAGGTGTGGTTCGGCGAGCATCACAGCGGTGGATACGAGGTCGGTCCGTCACCGGAACTGATGATCGCGGCAGCTGCACAGCGCACCGAGCGCATCGAGCTGTGCAGCGGTGTCATCTCTCTCCCGTACCACCATCCGTTGATGGTGGCCGACCGAATCACGTTCTTGGATCACATGACTAGAGGACGCATCAGGATCGGTGTCGGGCCGGGCGCGCTCGTGGCCGACTCGCAGATGATGGGCATGGACTACAACCTTCTGCGGCCGCGGATGGAGGAATCCCTCGACGCCATCCTGGAACTGCTCGAGACACCGGGGCCGGTCGACCGGAAGACCGAATGGTTCTCCCTCGAGGATGCCCGAGTGCAGCTGGGCCCCTATTCGTACCCCGGCGTGCCGATCACCGTCGCGGCGGCGATGTCCCCGTCCGGACCCAAGCTGGCCGGCAAGTACGGACTCGGTCTGCTGTCCATCGGTGGCACCAGTGACAAGTCGTTCGAATTGCTCGAGCAGACGTGGGGTATCACGACCCACGAGGCGAACGAGCACGGTCGGACGGTCGACCGCGGTGACTGGGCGATCGTCGGCAACATCCACATCGCCGACACCTTCGAGCAGGCCGTCGAGGACACCCGGTACGGGCTGCGCGACTTCATGGATTACCGCCACGTCGTCACCCCGATGAAAATGATCGAACCCGGCGAAGAAGTCGCGCACGAGGAACTGGTTCGGCGCGTCAACGAGTCCGGATACGGCTGCATCGGCGATGCGAACGACGCCATCGACTACATCCAGAAGATCATCGACCGCACCGGCGGCTTCGGCACCTTCCTCGCGACAGCACACGACTGGGCCGACACCGAGGCCACCTCACGCATGTACCGCATCCTCATGCGCGACGTCATGCCGCGCTTCACGGGCGCCTGCGAACCGCTGCTGAACTCCTATCACTGGACCCAAGCGCGCAAGGACGGCTTCAGTGAGCGATTCGCGACCGGCATCAGCCAAGCGACGCAGGACTACGAGCGTGTGAAGAGCGCGCGGTAGTCGATCCGGCAAGACCCCGCTCAACACCGTTATCCGACAGCAGGAGAATCGATGACCTCACTCGACGGAAAAGTAGCAATCATCACCGGCGGAGCTCGCGGCCAGGGTCGCGCCCACGCGCTCACGCTTGCCGCTGCCGGCGCCAGGATCGTGGTGTGTGACGTCGCCGCACCGATCAAGAATGTGCAGTATGCACTCGCGACACCGGGGGACCTCGAGGAGACGATCCAGCTGGTCAAGGAAGCCGGGGGTGAGATTGCCGGCATGCAGGCGGATGTGCGAAGCAGTGCGGACATGAAGGCTGTCGCAGATCTTGCGGTATCGCAATTCGGAAGGATCGACATCCTGCTGGCGAACGCCGGAATCCACGATCACTGCGAGTCGACGATCGAGATCGAAGACGACGCGTGGCAGACGATGCTCGACGTCAACCTCACCGGAGCGTGGAAGGCGTGCAAGGCTGTCGTACCGGTGATGATCGAGGGTGGTCGAGGCGGATCGATCGTGATCACCTCGTCGGTCGACGGACTCGGCGCTTCTCCCTCGTGGGGGCACTACGGCGCCGCGAAGCACGGACTCCAAGGCTTGAAGGACACACTCGCGTTCGAGCTCGCCGATCACAACATCCGCGTCAACACGGTCAACCCCACAGGGGTCAATTCGCCCATGGCGGAGGGACTGTCGAAGGTGTTGCCACACGTGGTGCGGAAGTGGAAGCACAACGACCGCACGAATCTGCTCGACGTGATGATGCTCGAACCACAGGATATCTCCGACGCCGTGCTGTGGCTCGTGTCCGACGGCGCGAAGTACGTGACCGGGATCGACCTGCCGATCGACGCGGGCTACCTGACCAAGCACTGACCGACCGGACTTTCTGCGACACCCGCCCGTAGGGCGAAGGAGCGATATGCCGATTCACGAAAGCGGTGCGATCCGATGACACCGGGTCCCGGGGTGGCCCGCGAGTTCCCGGCCACCGTCCTGGCCGGTCCGTACGCGGACGACCTGGACCTGCCGTATTGGGAAGGTCTGCGGGCGGGTGAGCTGCGGCTGCAGAGATGCGGCCGGTGTGGACTGTGGATCTGGGGACCACGCTGGATGTGCGGACAGTGCCGGGCGTTCGACCCGGCATGGGTCGCCGTGGAACCGGTCGGACGGGTCTTCTCGTGGTCGCGGACCTGGCACCCCTTCATCCCGGAGCTGGCCGGCGAACTGCCGTACGTCACGGTTCTCGTCGAGCTCCCGCACGCCGGGGGGCGACGAGTGCTCGGTCTGCTGGCGGAGAACGACGATGCGGACATCGCCATCGGTGACTCGGCTGCGGGAATCATCCAGCAACCTGCCGACTCGCCCTGGCCGGTGCTCCGCTGGCGCCTCGCGAGCACTGCGAACGGGACCGAACGGGGAGACGAGCGATGACCGGCTCATTTCTCCGCGGTGCCGCAGCCGTCGTGGGCGTCAGCGAATTCCACTACAAACGAGGCGAATCGCCCGACAGCGAACTTCGGATGACGTTGCGCGCCATCGTCGAGGCTGCTGCCGAGGCCGGGGTGTCGCCCCGCGAGATCGACGGCTTCGTCTCGTACGGCGGCGGTGACAACGACGGGACCGTCGTGGGTGCGTCACTGATGTCGCACCGGATCCGCTGGTCCACCATGATCTGGGGTGGTGGCGGTGGTGGTGCCGCCGCGGCGATCACCAACGCGGCGGTCGCTATCGCAGCGGGCCAAGCACAGTGCGTGGTCGTGTACCGCGCCATGGCACAGCGGGATTCCGGCCGCCTCGGATATGCCAAGCACCATTTCGACGGTCACATGCTCCCGCACGGAGTCGGATCCCCCGCCCAGGCCTGCGCACTGCGCACCCAGCGGATGCTCGAGCACGACGGGGTCCCGGAATCCGCGATGAGGTCCCTGGTTCTGGCCGACTACGTACATGCGCAGCAGAATCCGGGTGCCGCGGCGTTCGGGCGTCCTCTCGACGAGTCGACCTACGAAGCCTCGCGGATGATAGTCGAGCCGTACCGGCTCTACGATTGTTCTCGTGAGAACGACGGAGCCGTTGCTCTGATCCTCGTCGCTGCCGAGCGCGCCGAGAAGCTCCATCCGAATCCGGCCTACGTGCTGGCCGGCAGTCAGGGCGCGGTAGGGGGCTACGCCGTCGACACGGAGAACGATCTCGACTACACCTCGGCGGGATTCTCCGGGGCGGCGGGGGTCGCGGAGAGTCTGTGGGCAGATGCCGACCTCGGTCCCGACCAGGTCGATGTCGTCCAGGTCTACGAGAACTTCAGTGGTTCCGGGGTGGCCGCGCTGATCGATCACGGGCTGTGCCCACCCGGCGCCGAAGCCGGCAAGGTCATGACCCTCGAGAATCTGACGGCTCCGCACGGACTGCTCCCGGTGAACACCAGCGGGGGCAATCTCGCAGATTCGTTCGTCAACGGGATGGGGCTGGCAGTCGAGGCCGTGCGCCAGGTGCGCGGAAGCTCGGCAAACCAGGTGCCCGGGGCGAAGGTGTCCCTGTTCATCGGCGGGCCCATGGCCGCACTCTCGAGTTCGGTCCTTCTCTGCACGCGCGACGTGTTGTGAGCTGAAAGGAAGCAGGACATGAGCACCGACACCGACACCGACATCGATGGCGTCTCGATCGCCCAGCGGATCGTCGGGGCCTGGGAACTCGTCGAGTACTCGACAACCTCCGATACGGGAAAGGTCGACTACCCGCTGGGTCCCGAGGCTCGCGGACTGATCATCTACTCGGCGGACGGGTACATGTCGGCACAGATCATGCGTTCCGGCCGAACCCTCTACCGGACCCGCAACGTGCACAGCGGCGAGATGGGCGAACGAAGCGAGGCCGCCGGGGGGTACCTCGCCTATTCGGGTCCCTACCGTGTCGACGAGGACAACTCCGCTGTCTGGCACGAGATGGCGGTATCGCTGTATCCGAACTGGATCGGCGACGACCAGAAGCGGTACGTGCGCTTCGAGGGTGACGTGATGACCCTGTCGTCGGATCCGCTCGTGTTCCGCACCACCACGCTGTCTCCGGCACTGGTCTGGCGACGGATCATTCCCCGCGCGGTACGGACGGCGCCATGAGCCCGATGCAGCTCGTTCCTGCAGGCGAGATCCGGGTGCACATCGCACCGGCCAGATGAGAGGACGACACGTGTCGACGCGAGTGGACAGCAGCACCGGCCCGGCAACGGACACTCGGGCGCTCCGCGACGTCTTGGGACATTTCTGCTCCGGTGTGACGGTGGTGACGGCGATGGTGGGCGACGAACCGGCCGGATTCACCTGTCAGTCGTTCTCGGCGCTGTCGCTGGATCCGCCCCAGGTCCTGCTGTGCCCGAGCCGGCGTTCGACGAGCTGGCCGGCGATTCGTACCGTCGAGACGTTCTGTGTCAACGTACTTTCCTCGGGCCAACACGCTCTCAGTGACCGCTTTGCGAAATCGGGGGGCCGGAAATTCGACGGAGTGCGGTGGCGCCCGGCCGAGGGCGGCGCGCCGATCATCGGCGGGGTGGCAGCGTGGTTCGAGGTGGCGCTGGCTGCGGAGCACGACGGTGGCGATCACCTCATCGCGGTTGCCGACCTCCTCGGCTTCGGGTCCGATCCGACCACGCAGCCACTGGTTTTCCATCGGAGTCGATACGGCGGGGTTGTGGAACTGAGTCTCGGGTCGATCGAAAGGGGGACGTGATGGGACGACCGGCAAAGCCTCTGATCAGCCGGAGTTCGACGATCGCGGCAAGCATCGAGATCATCGACACCGAAGGTATGGCTGCGTTCAGCCTGCCGCGCGTGGCCAAACACCTGAACGTGAAAACCTCCTCGCTGTATCACCACTTCGCCGATCGCCGTGAGCTCATGACAGAGGTGGCGAAGGAGCTCATGACCGGGGCCACGGTGCCCGAGTATTCGTCGGATACCGACTGGGTGGAATGGTTCGTCGAACTCAGCCTCAACTACCGCGACGCGATTCTCCGCCATCCCAATGCCGCTCTCGTGCTGGTGCAGTTTCTTCCGCGCGACGTCCTCACGAGAACGTACGAAATGTGTGCCCGAATCCTCGAGGACGGGGGCGTACCGGCGCGCCTGCACGTGGTGATCCTGGACGGACTGGAGAAACTGGCACTCGCCACCACTCTGAGCGATCTCATGCGCGACCCGGTCGGCAGCACGGAGGTCTTCCCGAATGTCGACGAGCGGAGACACCCGACGCTCACCCGCGCGCTGGCAGCCAACCGATGGTCGTCGCGCGAGCTCTTCGTGGTAGCGATCCGAGGATTCCTCGCCGGTGTGATGGGTGTGGCCACCGCACCGGTGAGCGACGAAGGTCTGCGGGACCTCGTCGGATCGTAAGCGGTAAGCCGTTGCTTCTTATGCCTTCTCGGTGATCGAGCAGCTCGGTGTACCGGTGAATTCTGTCAACTCGATGATACGGAGTAAGCCATCGTGACCCTTGATCTGTACGTGGACGGCACGTGGAGTGCCTCCACGAGCGCGGAGCGTATCGACGTCGTCAACCCGACCACCGAGGAACGCATAGGGGATGTCCCCGCCGGGGCTGCCGCAGATGTCGATGTGGCGGTGGCTGCCGCGCGGCGGGCCTTGGAGCAGTGGTCACAGACCGCGCCGCACACGCGGGCGGAGTTCGTCTCGCGTCTGGCCGACGAACTGGAGCGGCGACAGGAGGAGATCACCGATATCGTCGTCGCCGAGGTCGGCACCCCACGCAGGGTGGCGCGTTGGGCCCAGGTCGGACTGGGTATCGTCGACCTGCGTGAGGCCGTGACCGCGGCGAGGGACTTCCCGTGGGAAGAACAGCTCCGCAACTCCCTGATCGTGCGTGAGCCTGTCGGGGTGATCGGGTGTATCACGCCCTGGAACTACCCGTTGCACCAGATCACCGCCAAAATCGGGGCTGCGCTCGTGACCGGGTGCACGGTGGTCGTCAAGGCCAGCGAGGTTGCCCCGTTCACCGCCCACGCCCTGGCGGAAGCGGTCGACGCTGCCGGAGTTCCGGCCGGCGTATTCAATCTGGTTCACGGGTACGGTCCGATCGTCGGCGAGGCCATCGCCATTCATCCGGACATCGATATGGTCAGCTTCACGGGATCGAACTCGGTCGGCAAGCGAGTCCTCGAACTGGCCGCCGGGACAGTGAAGCGGGTGTCGGTCGAACTGGGTGGAAAGAGCGCCGCTGTGCTGCTCGACGACCTCAGCGACGAGGAGTTCGGTAAGGCCGTGCCGCACACCGTGCGTGCCTGCTACATGAACGGCGGACAGTCCTGCAATGCGCAGACTCGTTTGGTCGTACCGCGCTCCCGCCTGGCCGAGGCGGAGAAGCTCGCCGCGAAGGCGGCCGCGGCATATGCGCCCGGCGATCCCGCCGACGGCGACACGAAGCTCGGACCCATGGTTACCGCATCTCAGCGTGAGCGGGTCCTCGACTACATCCGTGCCGGCGTCAAGGAGGGCGCAAAGCTCGTCGCCGGGTCGGTCGACGCACCGGCCCGTACCGGATTCTTCGTCGAACCGACCGTGTTCTCGGAGGTGGACCCGGACAGCACGATCGCTCAGGAGGAGATCTTCGGTCCGGTGCTGTCGATCATCGCGTACGACACAACCGAGCAAGCGATCGAGATCGCGAACGGCACGATCTTCGGTATCGCCGGCGCTGTGTGGTCCGGCGACCCCGAGCGCGCGAAGTCGGTTGCGCGCAGGATGCGTGCGACGCAGATCGAGGTCAACGGTGGAAAGTTCAACGGCGCTGCGCCTTTCGGCGGATTCAAGCAATCCGGCCATGGGCGCGAGGGCGGGGCATTCGGCCTCGAGGAGTTTGTCGAAATCAAGAGTCTGCAGCTCTAGCGACGTTCTTGCGGGGACCGCCGCGGTCCCGCGAAGGAGTGAGCACGATGGTCTACACCGATCTTCCGTACGACGAGGCGACGAAAGCGGGTTTTGCCCGGGCGTTGTTCGATCACCTCGACCACGACACCACCGATATGGCGCCGGAGATCCTCGAGGTCGATCCGCGCGTCTACACGGATCCGGAACTGGCGGCCCGCGAGCGCAGAGAGCTGTTCGGATATGTGCCGATCATCGCGGCGCACAGCACCGAATTGCCCGGCAACCACGACTTTGCGACGGTCCAGTTGCCGAACAACGAGATTGTTCTCGTTCGGCAGGCGGACGGTGGGGTTCGTGGGTTCGTGAACACCTGCCGGCATCGAGGCGCCCGGCTCGTTCCCGAGGAGAGGGGTTCGAAGCGCATCTTTTCGTGCCGCTACCACGGGTGGGCGTATGGGAGCGATGGCAGTCTGCGGTCGATCGCGGACGAGCCGACGTTCGGGAGGGTCGATCGTCGCTGCATGAGCCTGCTGGAGGTTCCGGTCGAGGAGCGACATGGTTTCGTCTGGGTCGTCGACTCCGCCGCGGGTGATCGAACGATCGACATCGCGGAGTGGCTCGGCCGGGAGTTCGACGAGTCCCTCGCCGCCATGGAGATGGACAAGTACCACTGCCATATCGCCCAGAACTTCGATGTGGACATCAACTGGAAGGTCTTGATGGATGCCTTCCTCGACGGCTACCACATCACCTCGACCCACGCCGGAACTGTTGCGCCGTACTTCTACAACAACGCGCAATCCTGGGAACCCATGGGCAGGCACGGACGAATGGTCACGGCACGCAAGAGCATCGACACGGTGCGAGGTGTCGCGCCCGCGGACGCCCCGATCGACCGGCACATCACCGTTGCGCACTTTCTGATGCCCAATATGTCGGTGCTGCGTCAACCGGATCATCTGGAGGTGCTCAACTTCGTCCCTGCTCCGGGCACGCCCGTCGGGACTCGGATGCAGATGCGTCTTCTCACTCGGGAACCTGCCGTGACGGACGAGCAGAAGGCGCGGTGGGACAAGAACTGGAACATTCTGATGGCGGTACTTCGAGAGGAGGACCTCGTCGTCAACGAGGGTCTGCAGAAGGCCGTTACGAACACGGACATCGGACCGATCTACTTCGGGCGAAACGAGATTGCCAATCAGCATTTTCATCAGTGGATGGCGCGTGCGTTCGAGGATTCGAGGAAGTGGGGCTGAGCTCCGAAGTGCTCATTCCGGGCTTGTCGCCAGTACCGATAGACATTAGATTATTGCCCGTGTGATGCAGGGCATACCGCGGTGGTAAAGAGCGTCTCCCGCAGCCCCGCAGCCCCGCGCCTCGACGGTCGCGATGGGCTTGCAATCGAACGATTCTGCCCCGTTGTCGACACACGTCGACAACCGCCACTCGCGCGTTCGTCGGCATCGAACCCAGATACCCCACAACCCGAAGGAACCAACATGTCGCAGATCTCCGGCCCGGGGAAGGAAAGGGCCGTCTCGGGTGCCCGATCCGTGGTCCTCACCTGCTTGGCCATCACCATCCTCGATGGTGTCGACCTCATCATGTTCGGCGCGGTGCTTCCGACATTGCTGGAAATCGAACAGTGGGGGATCACCACCGCCTCGGCAGGGTTGATCGGCAGCTTGTCGCTGTTCGGAATGATGGCCGGCGCAATGCTGGCCGGCTACCTCACGGACCTCGTCGGCCGGCGACCGATCGTGCTCGCCTGCATTGTGAGCTTCAGTCTGTTCACCGGGTTATGTGCCATTGCACCGAATCTCGAGACCTTCGGCCTCTTCCGGTTGCTTGCCGGCCTCGGCTTCGGCGGAGCCCTCCCCACCCTGATTGCGCTCACCCAGGAGTACGTCAAGGTAGACCGACGGCAGTTCTACAACGGCGTCATCCAAACCGGTTTTCCCATCGGCGGGTGCGTGGTCGCCATCGCCGCCATCTTCATGATCCCTGCCTTCGGCTGGGAATCGATGTTCGCAGTGGGTGGCCTCCTTGGGGTCGTGTTGTTCGTCATCGCATACCGAAGCCTGCCCGAATCGATCGCTTTCCTCGTGAGCAAGAGCCGGCACGATGAGGCCCGCGCGTTGACGCAGCGTTACTCGGTTGATCACGGTGCCGAATCCGGCCTGGCCCTGGAGGAGTCGAAAACCGCGAATGCCGGTTCCAAGTCGGGTCTCAAGCTCCTGTTCGCACCCGGATACAGGATCGCGACGATCATGTTCCCGCTCATCACCTTCTTCGGCCTTCTCGTCTCGTACGGCATGAACACCTGGATTCCTCAGATGCTGAGGGCCTCCGGCTACGATCTCGGGTCCGCGTTGACGTTCCTGCTCGCCTTCAACATCGGTAGCGGGTTCGGCATGGTGGTCATCACCGGTCTGGCGGATCGATTGGGATCGCGTCCGGTGATCTCGGTGAGCTTTGTCGGGGGAGCGATCGCAGTGTCCGCCCTGACCCTGCAGCCGGCACAGGCACTCGTGTTCGGGTTGGTTCTGCTGATCGGCTTCTGTGCGTCCTCCACGACGGGTGTTTACGGATTCGTCGGGGTCTTCTACCCGGCCGCCGCGCGTGGCACAGCGCTCGGACTGGCGGTGGGGCTGGGCCGGTTGGGTGGTGTCTGCGGGCCCATTCTCACCGGAATGATCATGAGCTCTGCGCTCGGAGCGGACTGGGCCTACTACGCCTTCGCGTTCGCTGGAGTGGCTGCCGCAGTGCTGGTGTCGTTGGTTCCCCGAAGGACCAATGCCATGCATCGGACGGACGCGCCTGTCGAAAAGGCCGCGGAGCCTGCCTGATCGATTCCGAAACGTGAGGGGGCTGGGGGACGGAGGCGCGCACGGGGCCTTCGTCTGCGACCCGAGCTTCGCGACGTTCCTGCTGTGTCGCACTGGGCGGCTCTATCGACAGCAGGCGACCGGCATCAGGGCTCCGGCGGTTGTGTAACCTACGTACGTTAGATATTGTGGTGTGATGTCGCCCACATCCGGCCGGCGCTCCCGAGTCTCTCGGTCGACGAGGGCGGACAGGGGTGTCACCGACCGTACCGATGGCGCAGAAGGGCCGACCGCTATGAGAATGAAGACGAGATTGACCTGCCCGTGTGGAACCGTGGTCACGGGCACGGATGAAGACGACCTCGTTGCAAGGGCCCGGTCGCACCTGAGCGAGTCACATCCCGGAATGGAGTACTCGCGCGATGAGATTCTCTTCATCGCGTACTAGCAGTGTCGCGTACCGGCAGTGTTTCGCCAATGGTCAAGCGGCTGTTCATCAACGACATCGATGCGGTGAGGAGTCGATTCCCGCGCAAGGGTCCTCGACACGTCGATCCGGCTCGGCTGATTTACAAAGAACGATTGACGTATCACTTCTCATGTATGTAAGCTGAATCACATGACGGTGCGAACCCTGTAGGGAAGTCGCCGTCCTCCAGCATCTTCCATCCCTCTGTTACATGTTCGAGCTGAGGAGCTTTGATGAAACTCGAAGGTAAGGTCGCGCTGATCACCGGTGCCGGGTCCGGGTTGGGACGCGAGGCGTCGCAGTTGTTCGCGTCGGAGGGCGCGAAGATCGCGGTGGTCGATATCGATCCGGAGCGTGCGAAGGGCACGGTCGAGTTGGTCGAGCAGCATGGTGGTTCGGCGATCGCGGTCACCGCCGATGTACGCGTCGAGCAGCAGGTGGTCGATGCGGTGGCGGCGACGGTGGCGGCGTTCGGCAAGCTCGACATCGCGTGGGCCAATGCCGGGATCGTCTCGCGCGGTGGTGTGCCGTCCGTTGCGGGCGGTGAGCAGGTCGAGTTCCAGGATCTGACGGACGCGGACTGGCAGGACGTCATCGGGGTGAACCTGTCCGGCGTGTTCTACACCGCGAAGGCGGCGGTGCCGGCGTTGCGGGCCAATGGTGGCGGTGTCATCCTGGCAACCTCGTCGGCGGCGTCGTTCGTGGCGTACCACAGCATCGCAGCGTATTCGGCGACGAAGGCCGGTGTGAACGGGATGGTTCGCGGTCTGAGCCTGGATCTGGGCAAGTACGGGATCCGGGTGAATGCGATCGCCCCGACGCACGGGATGTCGCCGAACTTCCTGGCGCCGGCCGGTACTCCGGTGGTGGGGCAGTCGTACGAGGAGGTCGCCGGTCCGTGGGACCCGAGTGTCTCGCCGATTCCGCTCAAGCTCAATCGTCCGCCGTCGCTGAAGGACAATGCGCGGGCTGCGTTGTTCCTCGTGTCGGACGAGTCGGCATACATATCCGGTGTCACCCTGCCGACCACCGACGGCGGCACCTTGTCTCGTGTGGCGATGATGTTCCCCGAAGACGGGAACAACCCGCCGCCGATGGTCACCGGCGAGGAATGACGATGACTGCCCACGACACGGAAGCGCAGTCAGGCACGCGCCGACTCGTCGTGGATCGGTCGGCGTGCGCCGGGCACGGCCTCTGTTACGGCCGCGCCCCCGAGATCATCGACTGCGACGATGCCGGATACCCGGTGCTCGTGCAGGAAACGCTCAGGACCGAGGAGCACATCGTGGCGGCCGAGGAGGCCGTCGCGATGTGCCCCGAACGAGCCCTGAGCCTCGAAACACTCTGACTTCTCGAGCAACACAGACCCTTCGAACGGGGCGATCAGCATGACCATCACCGACGAAATGTCGACACCTGTCGTCGACTTCGACATCTACGACCCGTCGCTCACGGACCCGGTGGACACCGTGCAGGAGAAGGTCGCCGAACTCGCGGCCAAAGGCCCTGTCGTCTACTCGACCGCGCACGGCGGCCACTGGATCGTCACCCGGTACAGGGAGCTCCACGAGGTCCTCCGCGACCCGGAAACCTTCTCGAGTTACCCGAACAACCTCGTCAATGCCGGGGACGGCAAGTTTCTGCCGCTCGAGCTCGACCCGCCGGAGCACACCGGATATCGGGTGGCCCTGCAGCCGCTGTTCTCCCCGAACCGGATGAAGGCGCTGTCCGAGCAGATCCGGGGCGTGGTCAACGAACTGATCGACAGTTTCGCGGGCAAGGGTGAGGCGGAGTTCATCGCCGACTTCGCGCACGAGCTGCCTACCCGCGTCTTCCTCGCGTTGATGGACTGGCCACTCGAGGACGCCCCGATACTCACCGAGGCCACCGACACCGCCCTGATGGGCAAGCCCGGCGCCAGCGAGGACGAGTCGGCGAAGGCACGCGCCGAGGCAGCCCAGCAGATGTTCGCCTACTTCCAGAAGATCGTCGACGAGCGTCGCGCGAACCCCAGTGAGGATGTCACCTCCGCACTCATCCGCACCGAGGTCGACCTCGAGGACGGCAAGCGACTGCTCACCGACGAAGAGCTGACCCGCATGTTCTTCCTCCTGCTCATCGCAGGTCTGCACACCGTTCAGGGATCGCTGGCCTGGGCCGTGATCCACCTGGTGAACAATCCTCGTCAGCGCGCCGCGCTCATCGAGGACGACTCGCTGATCCCGAACGCCGTCGAGGAGGTCCTGCGGATCGAGGCTGCAGTGAGTATGGGCCGCCGTGCGACCCGCGACGTCGAACTCGGCGGGGCGAAGATCAAGGCCGGCGACCAGTTGCTGCTGGTGCTCTGTTCGGCCAACCGCGACGGAAGCGAATTCGAGGATCCCGACGAGTTCGTGATCGACCGGTCACCGAACCGGCACCTGACATTCGGTGCCGGTCCGCACCGGTGCCTGGGCTCACATCTGGCCCGCATCGAACTGTCGATCGCGCTCGAGGAATTGCACCGCCGGATTCCGGACTACGAACTCGTCGAATCCGATCCGCCGATCCTGCACGCAACGCAGGTGCGGGGCTGCTTGCGGCTTCCGATCAGGTTCACACCGACGACCTGAGCGTCGGATCGGTAGGTTCCATGGATTCAGAAGGGTGCAACGCGTTGACTGCCAGTAGCGTATCCGAGGATCTGCTCGTCGACTTCGACGTGTACGACCCAGCTCTCGCCGCTCCGGTCGATGTCTTCCAGGAAAAGGCCGCCGAACTCCGTGCCCGCGGACCGATCGTCTACTCCCCGCACCACGGTGGGCACTGGATCGTCACGCGGTACGCGGACATCTTCCGCATCCTGCGCGATGCCGAGACGTTCTCCAGCTATCCGAACAACCTGGTCGATGCCGGCCAGGGCAAGTTCATCCCGGTCGAGATCGATCCGCCCGAGCACACGCAGTATCGTCAGGCGCTCCAGCCACTGTTCGGTCCGGCGCGGATGAAAGCGCTCGAGCCGAGGATCCGCGAGATCATCAACCAACTGATCGACGGCTTCGCGGACTCCGGCCGGTGCGAATTCGTTGCCGAGTTCGCGCATGCGCTGCCGACTCGTGTCTTCCTCAGTCTCATGGGCTGGCCTCTCGACGATGCCGAACAGTTCACGGAGTGGACGGATATTGCGCTCCAGGGGATTCCGGGAGCCGACGAGGAGGAATCCGCCCGTGCCCGGGCAGAAGCGGCAACGAACGTGTTCGAGTACTTCGGTGCATTCGTGGATCGGGTGCGTTCCGGGCAGGAGGACTCGGAGAGCGTCACCGCGCAGATCATCGATACCCCGATCCGGATGGACGGAGTCGAGCGGCACCTCACTGACGAGGAACTGCGCCGCATGTTCTTCCTGCTGCTCATTGCCGGACTGCACACGGTGCAGGGTTCACTCGGTTGGGCCATGGTGCACCTTGCGAACAACCCGGTGCAACGGCAGGCGCTCATCGACGACAGCAGCCTGGTGCCGGACGCAGTCGAGGAGATCCTCCGCATCGAAGCCGCCGTCAGCATGGGCCGGCGGGCCACCCGCGATGTCGAGATCGCCGGCGTCAACATCAAGGCCGACGATCAATTGTTGCTCCTGCTGTGTGCGGCCAACCGCGACGAAGCCGAGTTCGACAATCCGGACGCGTTCGTGATCGATCGTGGCCCGAACAGGCATCTGTCGTTCGGCGCAGGGCCGCATCGGTGCCTCGGGTCTCACCTCGCCCGCCTCGAGCTCACCTTGGCGATGGAGGAGATACATCGGAGAATCCCCGACTACGCGCTGGTCGACAGTGATCCGCCGTTGATGCACGGCACGTCGGTGCGTGGGTGCGTGCGGCTACCGCTCACGTTCACACCGGAATCGCGAAGCTGACACGAGGAAGGGGACCCGATTCGATCGGGTCCCCTTCCTCGTGTGCCGGGGCTCAGGCCTTCAGCAGATCACGGTGGATGATTTCCTTCATGATCTCGTTGGTGCCACCATAGATCCGCTGGATGCGGGCGTCGATGAAGGCCTTCGCGACCGGGTATTCCATCATGTAGCCGTAGCCGCCGTGGAACTGCACACCGGCGTCGATCACACGGCCCTGCAACTCGGTGGCCCACAGCTTCGCCTTGGACGCGTCGACCGCGGTGAGCGTGCCCTTGTTGTGTTCCCGGACGCAGCGATCGAGGTAACTGCGTGAGACCTCCACCGCCGTCTGCAGTTCCGCGAGAGTGAAGCCCATTCCCTGGAACTCGCCGATGCGCTTGCCGAAGGCGGTGCGTTCCTTGACGTAGTCGAGTGTCCAGCTCATGACGGCCTCGGCGGACACCTGCGCGGCGATGCCGATACCGAGCCGCTCCAGCGGAAGGCTCTGCATGAGGTAGCCGAAGCCCTGCCCCAGCTCGCCGAGCACATTCTCCTTGGGAACGCGGACATCCTCGAAGAACAACTCGGCCGTGTCCTGGGCGTGCAGACCGACCTTGTCGAGCTTGCGGCCGCGGGAGAACCCGGGCGTTCCGTCTTCGACCACGAAGAGGCTGAACCCTCGCGAACCGGCTGCGGGGTCGGTCTTGGCGAAGACGATGACGAGGTCGGCCAGGATGCCGCTCGTGATGAACGTCTTGGACCCGTTGAGGACCCAATAGTCGCCGTCGCGCACTGCGGTGGTGGTGATGCCCCGCAGGTCGCTGCCGGCGGCCGGTTCGCTCATCGCGATCGCGCCGATCGTCTCGCCCGTGACGAATCCGGGCAACCACCGCTGCTTCTGCTCATCGGTGGCATGGCGGAGCAGGTAGTTGAGGACGATGTCGTCGTTGGTCGAGAACCCGGACTGCAGCGCGGACGCGCCCACCCGCGCAATCTCGGACTGGATCACGACGCGAAAGCGGTAATCGAGCTCGCCGGGCCCGCCGTACTGCTCAGGGACGCTCAGGCCCAGCAGTCCTTGCTTACCCGCGGCGAGCCAGGTTTCCCGGTCGATGAGCCGGTCGGCGTCCCACTTCTCGAGATTTGGGACGACGTGCTTGTCGACGAAGCTCCGCACGGAGTCGCGAAACAGTTCGTGGTCGTGTTCGAAGAGATCGCTCTCCATGTAATCCTCCTGATGCGGGGCGCCCGCAGGCGCCCCGCTGTGGTGTTCGGTGTCAGTTCTCGCCGACGAGTTTCTGGATCTCGCGGCGGAAGACCTGGTTGGCAACCTCGTTGCGGCCCAGGAGCATGTTGCCGGCGTTCGCGCTGTCCATGGCGACCTGCGAACCACGCAGGATCGGGAAGTCCTCGTTGTGGAGGACCGCGATCAGGATCTCGACGTTCTTGTCCCAGATCCGATTCCAGCGCTCCTCGGTCATGCCGCTGTCTTCGAGCGTCGGTGCGATCAGACGGATCTCCATGTGGCAGCGCTGCGGATCGCTCCGGTGGGGGCGGAAGGTGAGCAGCTGGAAATGGTCGGGCTGCTTGAGCAGGGTGCTGTTGGGACCCACCAGGTGGCTTTCCGTCACGTGCTCGGCGAGGCTGCGATCGCCGGGGTCTTCCTCGATCCACCGGTCGATGGTCTTGCGGAGATTGAGGAACCGGCAGTGATGTCCGAAGTCCTCGAAGGCCATGACGTTGGTGTGGATGTGCTTGGCGGCGGTGTTCGGGTGCGCGTACTGGATGTGGTAGCCGTCGAGGAACGCGTCCTGCATCAGCTTCCAGTTGACGGGCTCGTCGAAGCGCTGAACTCGGGTAGTCACCATTTTGTCCATGCCGTAGGACCCCATGATCGAGTCCATCTCGGGGCCGAGCCAGTCTGCGACATCGATGGTGGCGTCGGCGTCGTCGACAACCCAGACGAATCCGTGACGTTCCTCGGTCGGGAGTTGCACGAGGTTCCGTTCGGAATGGTCTGCGTCACCGAACGTGTTGTCGCGGGTGATGGTGCGCAGCGCGCCGTCGGTGTCGTAGGACCAGCGATGGTACGGGCAGGAGAACAGGCGGCAACGGCCCTTCTCCTCCTTCTCGACCATCGCGCCGCGGTGACGACATTGGTTCACGAGGGTTTTGACGCTGCCGTCGCGCTGACGGACGACGATGACATTGTTCCGCGGCAACTGGAGGGTGACGAAATCGCCCGCGCGGGGGATCTCGGAGCCGTGGATGATGATCGACGGAACCCGGCCGAAGACACGCTCGCGTTCGAGCTTGGCGATCTCCGGATCGGTGAACTCGACGGGTTCGAACCACGTGACGTGCTCGAATTCGTCGGTGGTGTCGTTGCGCAGATGGTCGAGAGCGCGGCGAATGCGTTCCTCGCGGGGAATTCCGACCTCTGTCATGGCTGCCCTCCAGGCGGTGGTTCGGATCGATGACGCTAAATCTAACTCAAGTAGTTTTAAGTGTAAACCCCGGACCGGTTGCGGGTGGCGCTTCGGCCGTTGCGGCCCTATACCGATCGGCATTAGATTTATGAGAACTGACCCGCAGATGAGGAGCGAACAGGATGATCTCGTATCAGTGGTGTTCGGAACTGGATTCCGGCGATCGGGACGAGGTGCTGGCTCTTGTCGCCGCGGCCGCCGAGTACGACGAGGAAGCCGGGTTCTCGCGGATCCACCCCGGTGATGTGACCTCGACGAGTCGCGACGGCGTCCGCGTCTCCCATCTGCCGATCAAGGCGCGCAAGGACCTGAGCGCGCGCGACGACGCGCCGCTGGTGATTGTGGCGTACCTGCACCTGCAGGTGGACGGCGAGGGGCTGGGTACCGTGCAGTTCGTCGTCCATCCGGACTACCGGTCGCGCGGTGTGGCCACGATGCTGGTCGAGGAGATCGGCCTGGGCACGACAGCGGACGGCGGCTGGGAGCGCACCGGTGCGGTGGCTCTGCGCTGCTGGGCGTACAGCACGCACCCCGCGTCCGAACGTCTCGCACGACGGTTCGGCATCCGGGTGGTCAGCAGGCTGTGGACGTTGTTCCGCCATCTGTCCGGCCCGTTCGCGATCCCTCTCGACCCCGTCGCGGCGCCCGAGGGCATCACGGTGGGCGACGCGCGTCCGCTCGATGATCCGGCGGTGTCGCGGGCGATAGACGAGGTGCTGGACGCGGCGGCGCTCGTACCGGCGCAACGCGCGCGCCTCACCGACGAGATCCGCCTGGGTTCCGGCAGTGTGCTGGTCGCAACCGATTCCCGGGGGGCGGAGGTGGGTTTCGTGTGGTTCGATCCGGCGCTGTCCGCCCACCTCGAGTTGGATGCGGCGTCGGTCCGGGCGCTCGTGCTCACGAAGACCGCCCGCGGGGCGGGCCTCGGGACGGCACTGCTCACGGCGGCACTCGGGGCCCTGCGCGATGCGGGGGCGCAGATCGCCCTGATTCGTATCGACCCGGACGACGCGGGGGCGGTGCGCATGTGCCGGTTGACGGCATTCGAGCAGGAGGACGAACACACCTGCTACCAGGTCGGCGAGTGGGCCGAGGCGCCCAGCTTCTGAGTCCGCCCGGGTGAGACGAGTGACGAATCTTGTCCGACGTTGACCTAAAGGGCTTAGGCAACTACCGTCTGTGGTGCGCCTCACACTCAGGTAGAGGTCCCAACTTCACTACGTTCCACGCACGGGCGCTTGCCCGCCCGGAGTCGGGGCGTGCAATCCGAGGGAGAACACTCATGGGTCGACTCGAAGGCAAGGTCGCTTTCATCACCGGTGCGGCGCGAGGCCAGGGACGCTCGCACGCCGTCCGGCTCGCCGAAGAGGGGGCCTCCGTCGTCGCGATGGACATCTGCGGCCAGATCCCCACGGTCTTCTATCCGATGGCGACCAGCGACGACCTCGCTGAGACCGAGCGGCAGGTCAAGGAGGCCGGAGGCTCGATCGTCACGTCCATCGGCGACGTCCGCAACATCGAGGATGTCCAGCGGGCCTACGACGCGGGCATCGCACAGTTCGGGAAGGTCGACATCGTGCTGCCGAACGCCGGCATCATGCCGGTGATCGGCCCCGGTGAACAGCGCCAGGCATGGCACGACGCGATCGACACCATGCTCACCGGTGTATGGCACGTGCTCGAGGTGACGGTGCCGCACCTCGTCGAACGGGGGGAGGGCGGGTCGATCATCATCACGAGTTCTGCGGCCGGCCTGACGAGTATCGGGCTGAACACCTTCCCCGGTCAGGTCGGGTACAGCGCCGCCAAGCACGGTGTCGTCGGTCTCATGCGGATCTACGCGAAACAGCTTGCCCCGCACAGTATTCGGGTGAACACGGTGCATCCGACCGGCGTGAACACGCCGATGGTGGCGAACGCGGAGTACGGCGAGTTCGTCAACTCCCATCCCGAGGTTGCCGCCGACGAGTCGTACAAGAACCCGATGCCGGTCGAACTGATCGAGGCCGTCGACA
>NZ_WVTE01000251.1:0-35896 GCF_009939605.1 Rhodococcus sp. YH1
TGACCGTCGCCGACGTGCTCCCCGGACCCCGGGGGATCCGCGCGCAGGCCATGGAGGCCGACGGCTCGCTCGTCGACGACTTCGTCATCACCGGGCACGGGCGCGTGGTCCACCTGCGCAACGCCCCCTCCCCCGGCGCGACGTCGTCGATGGCGATCGCCGAGCACCTCGTCGGCGCGGCGCTCGAGCGGGCCGGTCTGCAGGCCTGAGCGCTCACACGACGTACGTCTCGAGCCACCGCTTCATCACGGCCGCCGCGTGCGCGACGGTCTCGGGCTGTACCGAGCGCAGTTCGGCGGCGACGGCGTCGGCGGACCCGGGCCCGAGGGCCGCCTCGAGCGACGCCCGGTACTCGTCGATCGCGAGCCAGCCACCGAGTTGGTCGGCGTCGGCCTCGAGATGGAACTGCACGCCGTAACTGCTGCCGTGCCGGAACACCTGGTTCGGGTAGGCCCGCGACGACGCGAGCAGGGTGGCGCCCGGCGGCAGGTCGAAGGTGTCGGCGTGCCACTGCAGCACCGGGAAGGTGGACGGCAGCTCGCCCCACACCGGGTCGGCGGCCGAGGCGTGCGCGAGTTCCACCTCCCCCACGCCGACCTCCGGGACGGGGCCGGTGTAGACGTCGGCGCCGAGGGCCGCGGCGAGCAGCTGCGCGCCGAGACACACCCCCCACACCGGAATGCCGGCGGCGACGGCGGACCGCAGGTACGCGATCTCCTCCCCCAGCCACGGCAGCGTCGCGGCGTCGGCGACGCCCATCGGGCCGCCCATGACGACGACGGCGGCGTAGTCGAGCGCCGTGGGCACCGGGTCGCGCCCGAGCCGGACGGTGCGCACCTGCGCGTACTGCTCGAGCACCGGCAGATACGCGGCGGGGCCCTCGCATTCGACGTGGCGGAGTTCCAGGACGACAGGGTTCATCGCCCCAGCATGCCCGCTGTACGTTGCACCTCGGGTGCCCGGGGCGTGAACGTTCGGTGAGCGAGCGTCGCCGACCGGTGCTCCCCCACGGACCACCGCCGCCGTGGTGCGATGGTGGGAGGCGGCCCGACGGGCGGGCCGGCGACGGAAGGATTCGACATGGCACGGATCGTGATCATCGGCGGCCACGGGAAGGTGGCACTGCACCTCGAGCGGCTGCTCGCCGACGGCGGCGACGAGGTGACCGCGGTGATCCGCAACCCCGACCACGCCGACGACGTGCGCGCCGCGGGCGCGACCCCCGTCGTGGCCGACGTCGAGCACCTCGGCGTCGACGAACTCGTGCCGCTGCTGTCCGGTCACGACGCCGTGGTGTGGTCGGCCGGCGCGGGCGGCGGCAATCCGCAGCGCACGTACGCCGTGGACCGCGACGCGGCGATCGCCTCGATGACCGCGGCCGAGCGCGCGGGGGTTCGCCGCTACGTCATGGTGTCGTACTTCGGGGCCGGCCCGGACCACGGCGTGCCCGAGGACAACGGCTTCCATCCGTACGCCGAGGCGAAGGCGGCCGCGGACGCGCACCTGCGCGGCACCGATCTGGACTGGACGATCCTGGGCCCGAGCCTGTTGACCCTGGATCCGCCGACGGGCCGGATCGAGACCGGCCCGGACGCCGGCAAGGGGCAGGTCTCGCGGGCGGACGTGGCGGCGGTCGCGGCGGCGGTGCTGCACCGGCCCGCGACGGTGCGGCGCACCATCGAGTTCAACAACGGGGACACCCCGATCGAGGAGGCCCTCGACGCACTCGGCTGAGCAGCGCTTGACGGGTGACGCCGGCGGGGCCGATGGTGGAACGGGCCGGCAGGAGCACAGCTCGACGACAGGGGTATCCGCCATGAAGGTTCTCGTTGCATACGCCAGCCGGCACGGCGCCACCGCCGGGATCGCGGAGCGGATCGCCGAGGTGATCCGGACCGAGGGGCACGTGGTGGACACTCTGGAACTGCCGGCTCCGGCGTCGGTGGGCGACTACGACGCGTGCGTCGTCGGCAGTTCCGCCTACCTGGGGCACTGGGAGAAGCCGGCGAGCGCGTTCGTGCGCGAGCACCGCGACGGACTCGTCGCCCGCCCGGTCTGGCTGTTCACCAGCGGACCGCTCGGCACCGACGAGGTCGACGAACAGGGACAGAACGTGCGGGAGAGCGCGGCACCGCAGGAACTCTCGGAGCTGACCGACGCGGTCGCGCCACGGGAGCATCACGTGTTCTTCGGCGCCCTCGACCCGAAGACGCTCGGTGTCGGAGCGCGGTTGATGCGCAAGCTGCCCGCCGGACGAAAGCTCTTGCCCGAAGGCGATTTCCGGGACTGGCAGGAGATCGAGGACTGGGCGAGGAGCATCGCACGGACGCTGGACGCGGCGTGATCGCAGCGCAGGAGGGCACCTGGAACTCGGGCATGCCCTACCTGCGCGCCGGTACGGGTCCGCCCCTGCTGTTCATGCCCGGCCTGTCGAACCACCACCGGCCACCCCGCGGCTTCGACCGCCGCACCCAGCTGGGACAGATCGCGCCCTGGACGACGACGCGACGCGTGTGGTGGGTGAACCGTCGGCCGGGCCTGCAGCCGGGGACCACCATGGCGGATCTCGCCCGCGACTACGCGGAGGCGATGCCCGACCACTTCCCCGGCCCGGTCGACGTTCTCGGTGTCTCGACCGGCGGCAGCGTCGCGCTCCAGCTGGCTCTCGACCACCCGGCGCTGGTGCGCAGGTTGGTGCTCGTGGCGTCGGCGCACCGCCTCGGCCCGGGCCGCGAGGTGCAGCGACGGGCCGCGGCCGCCGTGCGCGAGGGGCATCCGCGACGGGCGATGGCGGAGCTCGCGGCGACGACGGGGGCGCGATGGTGGTCGCGCAGGCTGCTGTGGACGCTGGGATGGCTGCTCGAGCCGTCGGGTGCCCGGCACGGGTACGACGATTTCCTCGCCGTGGCCGAGGCCGAGGACCGCTTCGACGTGACCGCCCGGCTCCCCGAGGTGTCGTGTCCGGTGCTCGTGGTCGGCGGCGACCGGGACGGCTTCTACGGCGCGGCGCTGTTCCGGGAGGCTGCGGCGGCCGTGCCGCGGGGCCGGGCGCTCGTCCATCCCGGGGTGGGCCACCTGGGCGTGATAACGGGTGAGCGGAGCGTGAGGGACGCTTCGAGCTTTCTCGACACTCCCGACGCGCCGGACTTTCCGGGGAACTGGCGGGCACCCTCCGGCACAGCCGGATAATCGTCGCGTCATCGGGACAGGTCGGCGGAGGGAGCTCACGTGAAGGTACTCGTGGCGTACACGACGGCATACGGGGCGGCCCGCGGCGTGGCCGAACGGATCGCGCAGCGGCTCACCGAGGCCGGGCACGACGCGGACCTGCGGGATCTGGCCGAGCCGGTCGATCCGTCGGACTACGCCGCGATCGTGCTCGGCAGCTCGGTGCACAACGGGCAGTGGCTCGCTCCCGCCGCTCGTTTCGCGGATCTGCACCGCGCGCTCCTCGCGGGGAAGCCCGCGTGGCTGTTCTCGGTGCAGACCATCGGTGCGACGAGCGCGATGATCTCCGCGCGGCTGGCCGGGTGGGTGCGGCCGAAGTTGAAGGAGCCGAAGGTGGCGGCGGCGCTGCGGGCGACGGCGAACGTGCGCGAGTACCGGGCCTTCGCCGGGGCGATCGAGCCGGAGCAGTGGCCGGGGCCTCTGGGCCGGGTGGTGTTCCGCCTGACCGGCGGCCGGTACGGCGATCACCGGGACTGGGCCGACATCGACGCCTTCGCCGCCCGGATCGTCCGGAATATCGACGGGCCGTAGCCGGGAATTCACATTTCGGGCCGACCGCGCGAATCGCACATAATTCCGAATCCCCGCGACCCGGCCGCGGTCCGAACAATATGCTCACCCATATATCTGCAGATTTCCCCCGGCCCTGACCGGCGGAAATACCGAATATCAAATAAAAAGGGTAATCGGTACCCGAATTTCCTGCGACTCAACCACACTCGTGTTACACATGAAAAGTCCGCCCGAACAAACAGAATGAAGGAGCTTTCATGTCAAGCCTCCAAGATTTGCTCGGTTCAATCGAGCTCGGTGACCTGCTCGAACTTATCCTGGATCTGCTCAGCTGACCGTCCGACGCACAAGAGCCCGCACATGCCCCGTGCGGGCTCTTGTGCGTCGTAGCATCGAAGGATCTCGTCCCGACCGAAGGTGATCCCATGCGCCGTCCGAGACCGTTCCGTCGAGTGACGGCAGTCGTCGCGGCGACGCTGACGGCCGCCGCGCTCGCCGTGGCCGCACCCGCGGCGGCACAGCCGGCCCCGAGCGCCGACGGTTCGTACCTCGAGCGCAGCGAGGACAACAGCCCTCGGCAGCGCACCCTGCACGTGTACTCGGCGTCGATGAGCCGCGTGATTCCGGTGGCGGTGCTGCTGCCGCGCGACACGAGGACCCCACGCCCGGTGCTGTACCTGCTCGCCGGCGCCGGTGGCGGCGACGGCGGCACCCTCACCTGGCTCGACCGCACCGACGTGGCCGACTTCTTCGCCGACAAGGACGTCAACGTGGTGCTGCCGCTCGAAGGCGCGTTCAGCTACTACACCGACTGGAAGCAGGACGACCCGGTCCTCGGCCGGAACCGGTGGACGACCTTCCTCACCCGCGAGCTGCCGCCGATCGTCAACGCGGCTCTCGGCACCACCGGGGCTAATGCCATTGCGGGACTGTCGATGTCGGGGACTTCTGTGCTGAGTCTCGCGCAATCCGCACCGGGCCTGTACCGCGGTGTCGGCGCCTTCAGTGGCTGTGCCCAGACGAGCACCCGTCCCGGCCGGACCTACGTCGAACTCGTCGTCGAGGTGCGCGGTGGCGGCGACACCGACAACATGTGGGGTCCCGAAGGCGACCCCGCATGGGTGGCCAACGACCCCTACGTCAACGCCGAGAAGCTGCGCGGGACGCAGATCTACCTGTCCAACGGCACCGGGTTGCCCGGTCCGTACGACCGGCTCGATCATCCGAACGTCGCCGGCGACCCGGCGAACCTTGCCGAGCAGGTCGTCGTCGGGGGCATCATCGAGGCCGCCACCAACGAATGCACGCATCTGCTGGCCCGGCGGCTCGCCGAGCTCGGCATCCCGGCCACCGTCGACTTCCGGCCCGTGGGCACCCATTCCTGGGGCTACTGGCAGGAGGACCTGCACCGGGCCTGGCCGATGCTCGGCTCCGCCATCGGCGCCTGACCCGCAACGCGCGACGGCACCCCCGTCCGGGATCGCCGGGCGGGGGTGCCGTCGTCGGACGGACTCAGGCCTGTGGGGCCAGTTCCTCGGTGCGCACCGGCGACGTGTCGGTCGCCGCAGCGATGGCCTCTTCGAACTCGCGGTGGCCGGCCTGCGAGCCGAGCTGCAGGGCGAGGCGGACCAGGAAGCCTTCCCGGTCGGACGGGTCCACCTGATCGAGCGCATCCGACAGACCCAGCCACACGTTCTCGCGGCGCTGCTCGTCGTCGGTGAGCACCTGCGCGGGGCGTGCGGGGACGGCCGGGCCCTCGGGTGCCGTGCCGGCGCGGAGCGCGGCCGCGACGCCGGACAGTTCGGCGACCGGCACCCGGCACAGCAGCAGGCCGTCGGGGCGGATGACGAAGGCCTCGCCCGCGGTCGCGCCGAGCGCCTCGGCCAGGTCGGGCGCGTCGAGCACCGTGACCCCGTCGGCGGCGGTACCGCCGACGGCAACAGCGCGCACGCTCTCCGGCGCAAGAGCGGCGGCGAGGTCGGAAGTGGCCGCGGCGAGGGCGGCACTGCCGTCGGCGTCGAGGCCGAAGCCCACGACGGCGAAGCCGGTGCCGCGAACCACGTTGAGCGACGACGCGGTGCTGCCGTCGGCGGTGACGACCCGCACGCGGCGGTCCTCGACGGGGTCACCGGGCAGCACCCCGGTCAGGCCCTCCGCGACCGGCCAGGTCAGCGGCGACAGGCGAGCGTGGGTGGCGCTGGACTGGCGCGGGTTGATCAGTTCACCGAACTCGGGGCGGCCCACGGCGAGCGCCAGCACCGCGTCGCGGGTGGTGCGGTACCCGTGGGTTCCCGGGGACATGATGAGCGTGGACTTGCCGGCGTTCGCGACGTTCTGCTCCCACGCGTCGTGCCGCTCGATCGAGTACGCCTGCAGCAGCGCGGCGTCGGCGTTGCCGTGGACGACGGCGGCGAGCTGCCAGGCCAGCGTCTCGGCGTCCTCCATGCCGGAGTTCAGGCCGCGCACGCCGAAGATCGGCACGAGGTGCGCGGCGTCGCCGGCGAAGAGGATGCGGTCGTGGGTGAACTCGCGCAGCGCGAGGGCGCGGGCGCTGTAGAACCCGTGCCACTCGAGCGTCCAGGGCAGGTCGTTCTGCAGCCAGTCGAGGTGCTTGGCGATGCGGGCCCGGATGGCGTCTTCCTGGGTCTCGATCTCCGCGTCCTCGGACGGGTCGAGCTGGTAGTCGATGCGCCAGATGTTCTTCGGCTGCTTGTGCATGATGATCGTCGAGCCGGGGTTGCTCGGCGGATCGAACCAGACCATGCGCTCGGCGGGCAGGTCCGACTCCCAGTGGATGTCGGCGATGACGTAGCGGCCCTCGTAGTTGGTGCCCTCGAGGCGCAGGCCCGCGAGCTCGCGCATGCGGCTGCGGCCGCCGTCGGCGGCGACGACCCACGCGGCGCGCAGGTGGCGCTTGCCGAACGCGGTGTCGACCTCGAGGGTCACCTCGTCGTCGCCGCGGAGGATGCCGGCGATGCTCGCCTGCCAGTGCAGCGTGATGAGCGGGTTCTGCTCGATGGTGTCGACGACGATCTGCTCGTACTCGGACTGCGAGACGTTGATCATCGGCGGCCGCACATCGAACTCGCGCTGCGGCATCCGGAAGTGCAGCACCTGCTGGTCCCGGTAGAAGCTGCGGCCACCGACCCAGGGCAGGACGATCTTCTCGAGCTCGGCACCGAAGCCGAGGCGTGCGGCGGCCTCGAGGCTGTGCCGGGAGATGCAGATGGCGCGGCTGCCGAAGGAGACCTGGTCCGCCGCCTCGAGGATCGTCACGGGGATGCCGCGCTGCGCGAGACCGAGGGCGACGGCCATGCCGACGGGTCCGGCTCCGACGACGACGACGGGCAGCGCCTCGGCGTCGGGCTGCATCGACGGGAAGTCGGATGCGGGGTACTTGGGGGGCTGGTAGTAGGTCGACATGCCTCAGGCCACTTCCTGCTCGGACCGATGGGAGGGCGCCACCGCGACCGACGGGTCGTGGGGGTGGCGAAGAAGGAGGATGCTGATCAGGCTGACGAGCGCGATCAGCACGAAGTACGCGGTGACGGCGAGCGAGGTGCCGAAGGCCGCGAAGAGGGAGGTCGCCACGATGGGGGCGAGGCCGCCGCCGAGGATCGCGCCGATCTGGTAGCCGAGCGACGCGCCGCTGTAGCGGATGTGGGCGGGGAACAGCTCGGCGAACAGGGCGGACTGCGGCCCGGCGCAGGCGCCGAGGACGAAGCCGAGGGCGATCATCGCGACGAGCATCACGGGCAGGATCGCGGTGTCCATCAGCGGGAAGAACAGGGCCGCGACGATCACGAGGGCGATCGAGCTGACGATGTAGACGCGGCGCCGGCCGACGATGTCGGACTTGTAGGCGCTGATCGCCATGCCGGCCATCCAGAACGGGCACGAGGCGATGAGCAGGAACAGCATCGTGGACTTGTCGAAGCCCAGTTCCTTCTCTCCGTACTTGAGGACGTAGACCATGTAGGCGTAGGCGATGCCGTTGGTGGCGACGAAGGTGCCGCCGGCGAGCAGCACGGTCTTCCAGTGCTTGACGAGGACCTCGGCGAGCGGGAGCTTGACGTCCCCGGCCGCGTCCCGGCTCTTCTCGAAGTCGGCGCTCTCCTCGAGCCCGAGCCGGATCCACATGGCGACGCCGACGAGGGCGGCGCTGAGCAGGAACGGCACGCGCCAGCCCCAGTCCGCGAACGCGGCGTCGTCGAGGACAGCCGTGAGCGGCAGGAACACGAGGTTGGCGAGGAGGACGCCCGCGGGAACGCCGATCTGGGGTGCGGCGCCGTAGAGGCCGCGCTTGCCCGCGGGCGCGTTCTCGGTGGCGACGAGGACAGCCCCGCCCCATTCGCCGCCCACGCCGAGGCCCTGGACGAAGCGCAGGGCCACCAGCAGGATCGGCGCGGCGACGCCGATGGCGGCGTAGTTGGGCAGCAGCCCGATGGCGACGGTCGCGAAGCCCATCAGCAGCAGCGAGGTGACGAGCATCGATTTGCGGCCGACGCGGTCGCCGAAGTGGCCCATGACGATGCCGCCGATGGGGCGGGCCACGAAGCCGACGGCGAGGGTCGCGAAGGCGGCGAGGGTGCCGGCCAGTTCGGACGTGCCGGGGAAGAACTGCGGCCCGAGCACGAGGGCGGCGGCGGTGCCGTAGATGAAGAAGTCGTACCACTCGATCGCGGTGCCGACGAAACTGCCGAGCGCCGCCTTGCGGGCCTTGCGCTGCAGTACCTCCGGCGACGGTGCCGGCGTGGTAATCGTCATGTGTTGCTTGCCTTTCACGATGCGGCCCGCGTCACGGCGGACCGGGCAAGCATGACCCCCATCACAAGCGGTTGAAAAGCGCAACTATTCGTGCTGATACCCCGGAAATTCCGTGGTACTCCGGATCACCGCAGGTCAGGGTCTCGCGGTGGGTGTCCCTCCGGTGGACGCGAAGTGAATGAATGCTCGTGTCACCCGGCTGAGCATCGAGTCCTGATGCCACGCGACGACCACGTCGACGGAGTCGGGAACCGGATCGACGAGCGGCCTGACGACGAGTGGGAGATTCTCGTACGTCACGTCGAGCGGGGGCCGCTGCAGCAGCAGGGTCCACCCCAGGCCGCGACCGACGAAGGCCCGCGCCGTCTCGTAGTTGGAGGTGCGGTAGGCCACGCGCGGCGCGAACCCGGCGCCCCGGCACACCTCCATCGCGTGGTTGCTGCTCGGCGGCGCGTCGAGCAGCACCATCGGGTCGTCGCGCAGATCGGCCAGCCGCACCGGGCCGTCCCCGCCGGCGAGACGGTGGTTCGCGTCGAGCAGCACCGTCGGCTCGCGCGTCATCAGCGTCGCCTTGCGCCACTCCGCGGACAGTTCGAGGTCGTAGACGATCGCGAGGTCGAGCTCGCCGTTGTCGAGCTGGGTGCGCAGCCGGTTCTGGGTGTCTTCCCGGAACTCGACCCGCGCGCGCGGGAAGCGGTGGGTGAATCCGGCGAGCAGCGCGGGCAGCACCGTCGGCCCGAGGGCGGGGTAGCACCCGATGGCGACGGGGCCGGCCACACCGCCGCCCTCCCCCACCGCGTCGGCCTGCAGTTCGCTCGCCTGGTGCAGCAGCACCCGGGCGCGGGCCAGTACCGCCTCCCCCATCGCCGTCAGCTGCACGCCGCGCGCCCGCCGTCGCACGGCCAGCTGCGTCTGGAGCGACTTCTCGAGGTCGGTGAGCGCCGCGGACAGCGCGGACTGTGACAGGTGCAGCCGCTCGGCGGCGCCGGCGATCGTTCCCGTCTCGGCAACCGCGACGAACGCCGCGAGCTGGCGCATGGTGAAGTTGGGCACCGAGTCGGGACGGGTCATGCGGGCAACGGTATCGAGCGGGAGCTTTTTACCCCCAGCGGGAGGTTGTCGCCGGTGCTACTCGACGGATGGCGCAGCGACAGCCCGGTGGTCGCGACAACCTCCCGTTCCCACGGGCCCGCGCCCGTCGCGGTGCTCGGGCGGGCGCAGCAGCAGCACGACGTCCCGCGCGACATCGACTACGCGCGGCGGGGCCGGGCACCTGTGCGGTGCCCGGCCCCGCCGGTGACGCGGATCAGGCGCTCAGGTCGACGTCCTTGCTCTCCTTGACGAACCGGGCGAGGACCACGGCACTCAGGGCGCAGCCGGCGACCAGGTACACGATCACGCTGCCGATGGTGCCGGAGCCGGCGTACAGCGAGGCCACGATGACCGGGGTGAAGCCGGCACCGAGGAGGCTGCCGATCTGGTAGCCGAGGGAGGCGCCGGTGTAGCGGGCGCGGGTGCCGAACTGCTCGGCGAGGAACGCCGGCATGGGGCCGAACGTCAGCGACTGCAGGACCGAGCAGGCGATCACGAAGGCCAGCACGACCAGCAGGAAGTTGCCGGACGAGGCGAGCTGGAACAGCGGCCACGCCAGGACGACCATGCCGACGAAGCCGGTCATCATGACGGGCTTGCGCCCGTAGGTGTCCGACAGCCGGGCGGCGCCCAGGATGCCGAAGATCGCGACGAACTGGCAGATCGCGAAGGCGGTGAGGCCCTGCGACCGGGACACGCCGTTCCCGGCGGCGTAGGTGATCACGAACGTCGAGAACAGGGCCTGGATCACGAACGGCGCGGTGCACACCAGTCCGGCGAGGATCAGGGTGCGCGGCGCGCGCAGGATCGTCACCAGCGGGATGGTCTCCTTGGTCCGGTCCTTCTTCGCCTCGGCGGCGCGCAGCGCCTCCTCGAAGACGGGGCTCTCGGCGATGCGGGCCCGCACGAACAGGCCGACGGCAAGCAGGACGGCCGAGAACAGGAACGGGACGCGCCAGCCCCACGAGAGGAAGTCGTCCTCCGGCAGGAGAGCAGCGAGCGAGAGGGCGACGGTGCCGAGCACGGCGCCGGTGGGGCCACCGGCGTTGGTGAACGCCGCCGCGAAGCCGCGGTTGCGGCCCTTGACGTGCTCGAGCGACATCAGGGCCGCCCCGCCCCACTCGCCGCCGATCGCGACGCCCTGCACCGCACGCAGCAGGATCAGCATCGCGGCGCCCCAGGTGGGTATCGCCGGGACGAGGCCGATCAGGAAGGACGCCACTCCCATGATCGTCATCGACAGCATGAGCATCTTCTTGCGGCCGATGCGATCGCCGAAGTGACCGAAGACGATGCCGCCGAGCGGGCGGGAGATGTAGCCGATGGCGAAGGTCGCGTAGGAGGCGATCAGCGCGAGGCCGGGGCTGAGGTTCGCGAAGAACACGGGGCCGAACACGAGCGAGGAGGCGGTCGCGTACAGGATGAAGTCGTAGAACTCGACGGTGCTCCCGAGGTAGCTCGAGAACACGACGCGACGGATGTCCTTGTTCCGCTGCGCCGGCGCGACGATGGCGGCGGGCTCTGGGTCTGCGAGGGTCATGGTGGGTCCTTACTCTGCGAGGACGATGCTAGATCCGGTCGGCGGGGCCGCTCAGAAGGGGTAGACGGGCACGTCGCGGCTGACGGTGATCCAGCGCGACTCGGTGAACGCCTCGATGCTGTTGGCGGCACCGCCGAATCGGGCGCCGTTGCCCGAGGCGCCGAGACCACCGAACGGGATGTTCGCCTCGTCGCCGACGGTCTGGTCGTTGATGTGGGCGATGCCGGTGGGGATCCGCTCGGCGAGGGCGAGGCCCTTGCCGACGTCGCGGGTGAAGATGCCGAGTGACAGCCCGTACTCGGTGTCGGTGGCCAGGGCCACGGCCTCGTCGAGGGTCGAGAACTTCACGACGGGAGCGACGGGCCCGAACACCTCCCGGGCGTAGGCGGGGGCGCCGGCGGGGACGTCGGCGAGGACGGTGGGCCGGTAGAACAGGCCCTCGTACGTGCCGCCCGCGACGAGGCGGGCGCCGGCGTCCACGGACGCGGTGACCAGAGCGTGGATCTTCTCGAGCTGACCGTGGTCGATGATCGGCCCGAGCGCGACCTGCTCGGTGGCGGGGTCGCCGACGGGCAGCGCCTCGGCCTTGGCGGCGAGCTGCGCGACGTACTCGTCGTAGACGGACTCGTGCACGATGTGCCGGCCGGTGGTCATGCACACCTGGCCCTGGTGCAGGAAGGAACCGGCGGCACCGGCGGCCACCGTGGCGGCCAGGTCGGCGTCGTCGAGGACGACGATCGCGGAGTTGCCGCCGAGTTCGAGGTGGACCTTCTTGAGGTTGCGGGACGCGGCGGCGCCGACGGCGCGGCCGGCCGGGGTGGAGCCGGTGAAGGAGATGACCGGTACCCGCGGATCGTCGACGAGGGCGGCGCCGACGTCGGCGCCGGCGGGCAGCACGGACAGTACCCCGGCGGGCAGGCCGGCCTGTTCGAAGATGCGGGCGAGGGCCACGCCGCCGCAGACGGCGGTACGCGGGTCGGGCTTTAGGATCACGGCGTTGCCGAGGGCGAGCGCCGGCGCGACGGATCGGATGGCGAGGATCAGCGGGAAGTTGAACGGCGCGATGACACCGACGACACCGACGGGCACGCGCTTCGACATGCTCAGGCGCGGTGCCTCGCTGGGCAGGATCTCGCCGAGCGCGTGCGAGGGCAGGGCCGCGCCCTCGAAGCACTCCTGCGCCGCGACGTGCGTCTCGAGCTGGGCCTTGGGGCGCAGGGAGCCGGACTCGCGCATGATCCAGCGCTCGATCTCGTCGGCGTGCCGCTGCCACAGGTCGCCGGCGCGGCGCAGCACGGCGGCGCGTTCGGTGTGTGGGCGGGCCGCCCAGTCGCGCTGGGCCGCGACGGCACGGTCGACGGCGCGTTCGAGGTCGCCCTCGTCGGCGAGGCCGACGCTGCCGAGCGTCGCGCCGGTCGCCGGTTCGACGACCTTGATCTCACCGGCGCCGCCGGGGATCCAGTCTCCGGCGAAGATCTTTCCCTGCCAGATGGATTCGTCGAGAAGTGCCATCACGAACTCCTTGTGTACGGGTGCCGGACCGGCCGGCGGGCGAAGCGGGGCACGCGGCGGTCGCGGCCGTGAATGAGGGGACCGCCGAGGCGGCCGTGGGTGAGGACCGCCGAGGCGGCCGGACGAGGCGGCTGGACGCTCGCTCGGTGCCGGGGAGCGAGCCCTCCGTTGGCCCCTGAAGTATGGGTCACGTCACAATGGCGTGAAAAGCAGAATTAGCCGGTGATATTCCACAGGTCTGCTCAACAATGGTGACATGCGGGACCGCGGGCGGCACCGAAGCCGGTCGCCACCCGCGGATCCGGTGAACCTGCAGTTCAGGGGGTCGGCGCGACGGCGTCGAGAATGCCCCACGTGCGCAGGATCTCGGACGGGTCGTCCCGTCCGGGCACGGGAGGCGCGGCCGGCACGCCCGCCGGGGTGCGCGAGAAGCGAGGCGCGGGCGCAGGTTCGGGGTGACCGTCCCGGTACAGGAAGGTGCCCCGCGCGGTGAGGTGCGCGTCGGCGGGCGCCTCGGTCATCGAAAGGATGGGGGCGACACAGGCATCCGTGTCCCGGAAGACTGCCGCCCACTCGTCGCGCGGGCGGGTGGCGAACGCGGCGGCGATCCGCTCGCGCAGCTCCGGCCAGCGCCGGCGGTCCCACTGCCCCGGTAGCTCGCCGGCCGTATCGAGGCCGAGCCCCGCGAGAAGCTGCGCGTAGAAGGGTGGTTCGAGGGCCGCGACCGCGACGTGCCGGCCGTCGGAGGTCTCGTACACGTCGACGAACGGGGCCCCGGAGTCGATGAGGTTGGTGCCGCGCGCGTCCTGCCACGCGCCCCCGGCGAGCATCGAGTACGGGTTGGCCATCAGGTGCGCGACGCCGTCGACGATCGCGGCGTCGACGACCTGGCCGCGCCCGGAGCGCTGCGCCTCCCACAGCGCGGCGAGGATGCCGGATACGAGATACATTGCACCGCCGCCGAAGTCGCCGACCAGGCTGAGCGGCAGCTGCGGGGGTCCGCCGGCCCGGCCGATCGCGTGCAGCGATCCGACCAGGGCCTGATAGGTGGGGTCGTGCCCGGCGCGCTGCGCGAGCGGCCCGTCCTGGCCCCAGCCGGTCATCCGGCCGTACACCAGCTTCGGGTTGCGCGCCCAGCAGTCCTCGGGACCCAGGCCCAGGCGTTCGGTGACACCGGGCCGGTAACCCTCGATCAGCACGTCGGCCTTCTCGACCAGCGCGAGCACCGTCGCGAGCCCGTCCGGGTCCTTCAGGTCGGCACCGATCATCCGCTTGCCGCGCTGGAGGGTGTCCAGCCGCGGATCGATCGGCATGGTGAACCCGGCGCCGGCACGCTCGACGCGTACGACGTCGGCGCCCTGATCGGCGAGGAACATCGCGGCGAACGGCGCCGGTCCCAGCCCGGCCAGTTCCACGACCTTCAGGCCGGCCAGCGGGCCCGTCCGGTGTTCGGTCATCGTGATCTTCTCCTGCAGGTTCTCGGCGTCGCTAGACGCCGACGAGCTCGCCGACGGTGACGGTCTGCTTGCCCTCGGTGATGTGCGAGGCGATGAACTCCTCGTTCAGTTCGATGCCGAAGCCCGGGCCCTCGTTCGGGTAGAGCTTGCCGTCGGCGAAGATCGGCACGTTCAGGGCGATGTCCTGCGTGATCTTCTGCTCGGCGTTCTCCCACTGGTTGTTGATGATCAGCGGGCCGAGGTTCTCGTGGGTGAACTGCGACGCCCAGTTGTTGGCGATCATCAGGTGCGCCGAGGGGCTGGCCTCGAGGCCCGAGCCGATCATGCAGCCGCTCATGACGGCCATGTCGGCGAGGCGCGCCATCGTGAGCCAGCGCTGCGCCTTGAGCAGGCCACCGGCCTTCTGCATCTTGATGAACAGGCCGTCGGCGGCGCGACGTTCGATGATCTCCCGGATGTTGTGCAGCTCCTGCGCCGACTCGTCGGCGAAGATCGGCGTGTCGATGCGGCTGCGCAGGCGCGCCATGCCCTCGATGTCCCAGTGCGGGACGGGCTGCTCGATGCACTCCATGCCGTACCGGTCCAGCCGGCGCATCGTCTTCAGCGCCTGGTCGTAGTTCCAGAAGCCGTTGGCGTCGACCACGATCCGGGCGGAGTCGCCCAGTGCGGCACGGACCTCGCGGACGTTGTCCACGTCGTGGTCGGAGTTGCCGTCGGACTTGAGTTTGATCAGGCAGAAGCCCTTCTCGTGGGCCTGCACGGCCTCGGCGACCACCTGGTCGACCGGGCCGGCGGAGGCGACCCAGCCCTGCACGGAGGCGTCGGCGTTCTTCCCGCCGAGCAGCTGGTACACGGGCACGCCCAGGGCCTTGCCCTTGAGGTCGTGCAGCGCGAAGTCGACGAGGGCCTTGGCCTGGTTGTTGTCGCGGACGAAGGTGTCCATCTGCCCGACGATCTTCTCGATGTTGAGCGGATCCTGGCCGATCAGGAACGCCGGGGCGATGTGGTTCGCGATCATCGCCGTCATCGATTCCTGGGTCTCGCCCCGGTACCAGGTGGAGGTGTCGCCGCTGTCGCCGTAGCCGACGATCCCCTCGTCGGTGTGCAGCTTCAGCACGACGGAATGGATGTGGGTGATCCTGGTCCCCGGCATGAGAAACGGCTTGACCAGCGGTGTGGAAACCGGGATCAGTTCGACCTTGGTGATGATCATGCGACGTGCTCCTGAGCGGAAGAAGGGATGACGGTGGCGCCGGCGTCGGCCAGGGCCGTGAGTTCGGCGGTGTCGAGGCCGGCCTCCCGGAGGATCTCGACGGTGTGCTCGCCGACGAGCGGGGCGCGGCGCTCGACCGCGCCCGGGGTGCGGGAGAGCTTGGCGGGGATGCCGGGGACGGTGACGGCACGGCCGTTGTGCGGGTGCGTGACGGTCGGCAGCATGTCGCGGGCCCGGAAGTGGGGGTCCGCGAAGATGTCCGCGGCGTCGAGGATCGGGCCGAGCGGCACCTTGCCGCCGAGCAGCTCGATGAGTTCGGCGACGGTGCGGGTGCGGGTCCAGGCGTTGACCACCTCGTAGACGGCGTCGCGGTTGAGCCACCGGTCGTGGTCGGTGGCGAACCGCGGGTCGTCGACGAGTTCCGGCTGCCCCATGACGGCGGCGAGCTTGGCCCACTGCGGGTTGTGCGGGGCACCCAGCGCGACGACGCCGTCCTGTGCCTGCACCGTGTCGAACGGCGCGAAGCCCTGCAGCTGGTTGCCGAGCGGGCCGGGGACCCGGCCGGTGTGGCCGTAGGTGTTGACCACGACCTCGGAGATCGCGAGGACGGCGTCGGCCATGGCGACGTCGACGTACTGGCCCTGCCCGGTGCGCTCGGCGTCGCGCAGGGCGGCGAGGATCCCGAAGGCGGCGAACAGGCCCGGAACCGTGTCGCCGACACCGGAACCCACCCGGACGGGGTGCTCGGCGTCGGTACCGGTGATGGACATGAGCCCACCCATGGCCTGCGCGACGATGTCGAAGGCCGGCCAGTCCCGGTAGGGGCTGTGCCCGCCGGTCTTGTCGCCGAATCCGCGGATCGAGGCGTACACCAGGCGGGGATTGCGCGCGGCGAGGGTGTCGTAGTCGAGGCCGAAGCGGTCCATGACGCCGGCGCTGAAGTTCTCGACGAGGATGTCGGCGTCGTCGATCAGGCGCAGCAGCACGTCGCGGGCGTCGGGCTTCTTCAGGTCCAGCACGATCGACCGCTTGTTGCGGTTGGCCGACTGGAACACTCCGCCGTAGTCGCGGGGCTCGTCGTCGGAGGCGAACGGGCCGGCGTAGCGGAGGAAGTCGCCGCGCGGCGGCTCCACCTTGATCACGTCGGCCCCCTGGTCGGCGAGCAGCGACGTGCAGAACGGCCCGGCGAGGGCCTGGGTCAGGTCGATGACCCGCACCCCGTCGAGGGCGCGGCGCCGGCTGGTGCTCATGCGGTGGCCTCCCGTCCGAGCAGCGCGCGGCCGATGACGACCTTCTGGATCTGCGGGGTGCCCTCGCCGATCTCGAGTCCGGAGACGTCGCGCAGCATGGCCTGCAGCGGCAGTTCCTCGGCGAAGCCGCTGTGGCCGTGGGCGACGATGCAGTCGCGGATGGTCTGCAGCGAGACGTCGGTGGCGTAGAGCTTGGTCATCGCGGCCTCCTTCGTGAAGGGCCTGCCGGCGTCGGCGAGAGAGAGGGCGCGGTAGGTGAGCCAGCGGGCCGCCTCGAGCTTGGTGGCGTTCTCGGCGATCGGGAAGGACACACCCTGGAACGAGGCGACCGGCTTGCCGAACGCCTTGCGGGACTTGACGTAGTCGATGGTGATGTCGAGGGCCTTGCGGGCGACTCCGGTCGACATCAGGCCGATGACCGAACGGGTGTAGTCGAATTCGCTCATGACGAGCCGGAATCCGTTGCCGACGCCACCGATGACGTACTCGTCCGGGACGAAGACGTCGTCGAGGAACACACCGGCCCGGCCGAGCGGCTTCCAGCCGGCGTCCGGGAACTTCTGCATGCTCACGCCGTCGGAGTCGAGGGGCACGAGGAAGGCGGTGACGCCGGATTCCTCCGGGGTGGCGCCGCGGGCCTTGACGAAGGTGATCATCGCCTTGGCGTGCGGGGCGAAGGTGATGGACGTCTTCTCGCCGTTGAGCTTCCAGCCGCCGTCGACCTTCTCGGCCTTGGCGCGCATGGCCATCGCGTCCGAGCCGCTGCCCGGCTCGGTCAGGCCGAGGGCGACGACGTGGCGGCCCTCGACGATGCCGCGCACCCAGTCCTTCGCGACATCGGGGGCGAGGAAGCGCTCGAGCAGCGGGCCGGTGAGGTTGTTCGTGTAGGCGAGCTGGCTGAGGTAGAAGTTCGCGTAGGCCAGTTCCTCGTGGGCGATGCCGAGGTGCGTCTTGGTGAGCACCTCGCCGATGCGGCCCTGACCGCCGTTCTCCTCGGAGACGCCGAGGCCGAGGAGGCCCTGTGCGGCCATCTTCTCGGCGAGGTCCCACGGGAACTCCTCGCGGTGGGCGCGTTCGAGGTAGCTCTCGGCGTGCGGTGCCGCGAACTCGCGGACCCACTGGGCGAACTCCTCGTGTTCCGGCGCGAAGAGGACCGGCGGATGCAGGGCGTCCGTGGCAGACATTATCGATCTCCTCGAAGTGGTTGTGAATCAGCGCTTCTCATCGGAGCCGGGAACGGAACCCGGACCGCGCGCTGCCGATCAGCGCGTCGGAACCCAGTATGTCCGCAGTCACAACCTCAGAAAAGAACAGGAATCTGCTGATCGATATGAGAAATACTCAAGAATGGTCGGCGGCGCCGCTCACAGCGCGCCCACGCGGGCCGTTGCGAACGAGATGAACTCGCGTACCACCCGGCTGAGCACCACGTCGGGACGCCAGGCGATGACCAGCCGCACCGGATCGAGGTCGGGGACGTCGATCGGCAACAGCACGATCTTCAGTCCGCCGTAGGTGCGGTTGAGCTGCGGCTGGTGCAGCATGATCGTCCAGCCCAGGCCCCGGCCGACGTACGCCCGCACGGTCTCGTAGTTCGCCGACCGGTACTCGATCCGGGGCGTGAACCCGGCCCGCGCACACACCTGCATCGCGTGTGTCGACGCCGGCACCGCGTCGAGCAACACCATCGGTTCGTCCCGCACCGAGGCCAGCTCCACCGGGCCGGGCGTGGCCGCCAGCCGGTGCCCCGCCTGCACGACCAGCGCCGGCCGCCTCGTCATCAGCGTGGCGGTGCGCCATGCCGGTGGCAGCTCCAGGTCGTAGGTGATCACCGCGTCCAGCGCCCCGCCCTCGAGCCGCTCGCCCAGCTCGTCGGCCATCGCCTCCCGGAACTCGAGCGACACCCGCGGATGAAGCTCGGTGAACTCGGACAACAGCGGCGGCAGGATCGTCGGCCCGACCGTCGTGTAACACCCGACGGCGAGCCGGCCGGCGAGTTCGCCGCCCGCCCCGAGCATCTCGTCCTCGATCTCGCTCGCCTGCTGCAGCAGGGCCCGCGCCCGGGCCAGCAGCGACTCCCCCGCCGGCGTGAGGTGCACGCCGTGGGCACGGCGGCGCACGCACAGCTGCGCCGACAGCGCCTTCTCGAGTTCGGTGACCGCCAGCGACACCGCCGACTGCGACACCAGCAGCCGGTCGGCCGCCGCGCTGATCGTCCCGGTCTCGGCGACGGCGACGAAGGCGACCAGTTGCCGCATGGTGAAGGCCGGCGCCCGGTCGCTGCTCATGAATCGATCATATGGGCGGTCCGCGCCGCGCCCGTCGCGGCGGTCAGGCGTCGGGGGCGGTCGTCAGCGGCACGTCGCCGCCCGGCCGCCGGCGGGGCTCCGCGACCCGGTGCAGCCCCCGGCCCAGCTTCCCGACCCCGGTGCTGCCCGCCCCGACGGCCCGGCCGCCGAGGGTGCGGGCGCTGTCGCCGAGGGCACCGCTGACGGCCCGGACCGGGTTGCCCAGCTCCGCCAGGTTCTCGGCCACCGACGGATCCTCGGCCTCGAGGGCGCGCTCCGCGGCGCTGCCGAGCGCCGCCGCGACGTCGTCCAGGTCCGCCCGGAGCCGGGCGATGTCCTTCTTCACCCGGGCGGTCGACAGCCATCGCACCAGCTCGAACGGCTTGAGCGCGGCGTAGCTCGCCAGCCGTGCGCGGGCGCGCAGCAGCAGCCCGACGTCCCGCTCGACGCGCCCGGCGAGCGTCGTGCCGATCGCCGCGCATTCGTGCTCGAGCCGGTCCGGTTCGGTGGTGCGGATCCGCGCGAGCCGCAGCCGCTGCCACAGGTTCAGCGAGTCCTCGACGAGGACGAGCAGCTGCAACGTCTCGCCGAGCCGGTCGGTCTCCACGGCCTGCTGCAGGCAGGCCACCCGGTCCTGCGCCGGAGCGTCGGCGGCGAGCCCGTCGAGCACTTCTCCGGTGTGGGCTCGCAGCCGCCCGGCCCGATCGGCGAGTACGTCGCCGAGGCCGCGCACGGATTCCCAGTCGGTGGCGCGCAGCTGCCCGGTGGCGTCCAGGAGCCCAGCCACCCTGGTCAGCGCGTTGTGGTGGTCGACGGCGTCCCCGCCTCCGGGTGCGCCGACCAGCTCGAAGATCTCCGCGGAGAACTCGTGCACCCGCGCGACGGCGGCCTCGACCGAGACGATCGCGTCCCGCAGGGCGCGGGCGACGGCTTCGTCGGCGGGACCCGGTTCCTCGATGTGCGCGTCGTCGGCCATGGCTCCATGGTGCTACGCGCGCACGACGGGCGCAGCAGGATGCTCCGTGCCGAGCAGGTGACGGATGCCGAAGCCGGTGACCAGGGCGGTCACAAACGCCATCAGCAGGCCGCCGAGCGCCCCGATCGCCACGGTGAGCCACAGCGGCTGGCCGGGCTGCCACAGCGGCGTGCACACCACGAGGAACAGCGTGAGACCGGCCAGCCACGCACCGGCCGTCCACACGATCCAGCGCCCGGCGCGCGGGAGGTGCCGACGCAGCTCGAGCCACTGCGCGACCCCGATCGAACCCAGCAACGCCACGCCGAAGAGGACACCGAGCGCGATCGGGATCGCCACCGGCCACGCGGACCACGTCTCGTAGAAGGTCGAGGGCGACATCCCCAGCAGGTAGGCGCACGCGGCGGCGACACCCGTGCCCAGCACCCAGCGCCGGACCGACATCGCCGGCAGCCGGTGCCGCAGCACCCGCGCCTGCGACCAGCCCAGCACCGATCCCTCGACGACACCGGCCACCATCAGCGCCGGCAACGCCGCGGCACTGTCGAACAGCACGGCCCCGACGACGGCGGGAACGAGGAATCCGACGAACTCCCCCGCCGTCGCCGACACCGTCCAGTCCCGCAGCAGGCTCATCGGCCGATCCCCAGCCGTGCCGCCAGCTCCGGACCGCCGACCTGCCGGACGAAGTCCGGGTCCCCGCACACCACCAGCTGGTCGCGGGCCCGGGACAACCCCACGTACAGGCGCTCGCGCGAGCGCTCCTGGGGCTGCGTCTCGTTCACCGCGAGCACCACCGCCCGGCGCTCGAGTCCCTTGAAGCCGAGGACATGCCCGTAGAAGACCTGTTCGGTGTCCCAGAAGCTGTCCCAGTACGCCGAGTTGCCCTCGGACTGGCGCGCCACCTGCTCCGGGTGCCGGCTGCCCGTCGCGAGCAGCACGACGTCGCCGGGCCGCCAGCCCTCCTCGAGCAGGGCGTCGATCCGGTCGTCGGCCACGGCGAGCGCCTCGTCGCCGCGGCACGCGACGAACTGCACGTCGGGGCCGTCGCCGCCGAGCAGCCGCATCCGCTGCCCGACGAGCGGGCCGAAGGTCCCCGCGATCTGCCGGGTGTTGCGCAGGTTGTGGTCGAGCACCAGCGGAACCAGCGGCACCGGGGGCCGGCCCTCCCGGTCGAACACCCGCTGCGCCTCGTCGGTGAACACGTAGATGCCGCTGGTCTCCTCGTCGCGCAGGGCGGCCATGATCGGATCCCACCAGGCGTCGGCGAAGTCCTGCGCCTCGTCGACGACGACCGCGTCGAAGCGCTGTCCCTCCGGCAGCGACCGGGCCAGCTCGGTCATCTGGGCGGGCAGGTCGTGTTCCCAGAAGCGCACGGTGTCGGCGGTGCGCAGGGCCTCGTCGGGACCCTCGGCGGCCCCCCACAGCCGGCCGAGGGCGTGGAACTCGCCGACGTATGCGGGCCGCTTCTTCCGGTTCCACGTCGCGGTGATCCGCTGCAGGTACGACGCGAGGCCGTGCGAATAGCAGATCAGCGCGACCCGCTGGTGCTGCTCGGCGAGGCGCCGGGCCTGCTCGAGGGCGAGGAACGTCTTGCCTGTGCCGGCGCCGCCGCGCACCTCGACCCGGGTCAGCAGGCGGGTCGCGTCGAGGATGACGGCCTGCTGCTCGGTGAGCCGGTCCGCGGCGTCCTCGTTGGCGACGGCACGCGAAACCACGTCGCGCTGCGGCAGGCCACGGCCCGCGAGCACCTCGGCGAACTGGTCGACGCCGTCGGCGACGAGGGCCGGCCGGTCGAGTTCCTGCTTGTCGAGCACCGCGCGCAGCCGTTCGGCGATGCTGCCGAGGTCGTTGCGGTCGATCACCTTCCAGCGGGGGCACTCGGGCAGGGCGAAGTCGGCGCGGACCTCGGTGTTGGGCAGGACGACGAAGTGGTCCCAGCGCAGCCGGCCCTGCGTCCAGCGGGGGTCGGCCTCGACGTAGCGGCGCAGCGCGTAGCAGGACTGCATCACCTGCCGGACCGGATCGATCGACCGGTCCTTGCCCTGCCGGGCCTGCACCCACTGGAAGCCGTCGTGCCACACCTGGCCGCCCTTGACCTCGAGGCACGCGATGCCGTGGCCCTCGAGGGCTAGGACGAAGTCGATCTCGTGGTCCTTGAGATGGTCGGTGACGCGCAGGCCCGCGGCGACGAGATCACCGTCGCCGAGCTGCCGGACGAGCGCGTCCCAGACGACGCGTTCGGCGTCGTTCGCCAACAGCGGATGCTCGGGTCTGCGGATCGGCATGCGCTCAGCTTGGCACGCGCACCCATGCCTGCTCGAGCAATGCGGTCACCTCGGCCTCGTGCCGGGCCCGGTAGGCGCTGAGCACCCGGCGCGGCCGGGTCTCGTCGCCCAGGCCGACGGCGGCGGCGAAGGCCGGCGCGACGCCCTCGTCCGGCACGATCTCCGGGGCCGAGTGGCCGATGAGGGCGAGCGCCTTGCGCAGCGGTTCGGCGTTGTCGGCGACGGTGCGCAGCGGCAGCACGTCGAACCGGCCGCCGGGGTGGAACTCGAGGAACATCTCGTTGCCCTCGTCCACCCCGAGGTCCTCGAGAAACCGTCGCACGCTGCCGAGATGGGGGGACGCGCCGGTCCAGCGCACGACCTGGGTGCCCAGCCGGGACGACAGGGAGACCTCGCGGCCCGGCGCGCAGCCGATGACCCCCGCGACCGCGGACGGCACCGGGAAGTCGGCACCGCGCAGGTGGTCACGCGTGGCGGTGACCCGCAGCCGCCACACGTCGCCGAGGCGGTAGAGGCGGCGGGTGCGGTGCGGCGGCTTGATGCTCACGTGGGTGCGGCGGCGCCGGCGCACCCGGCCGTCGACGATCTCGAAGTCACCGCTGCCGGCGAAGATGCGGGCGCTGGTCGGCGACACCCCGAAACGCTCGACCAGACGGTCGACGACGCGGTCCAGGTCGGCGGATCCGCCGTCGGCGTCGACGATCCGGGCGATGCGGCCGCGCACCGCGCCCGCCTCGTCGGTCTCCCATTCGCTGAGTGACCACCTGCCGTCCTCGGAGAGCGTGAACCGTTCGTCTGCGCCGATCGCGTCGATCACGGCGGCGGGACCCGCGGGGGTGCCCATGCGGTCGACGAGCTCCGCGGCCGGCAGCGGATCCCCGATCACCTCGAGAACCGCCGCGGCATGATCGGCGAACGCGGACCGCCGGGTCAGAGCGCGGCCCTCGAACATCGGTACACCGCACCGGCGCAGCCACGCGGCGAACTCCGCGGCGGGCAGGTCCCACACGACAGCGACGGCCGCGGGTTCGACGACCCCGTTCGGGGATTCGAACTCGGCGAGCAGCGCGTGGGTGCGCCGCTCGGCCTCGGCCAGACCGGGCACGGCGACCCACCCGTCGACCACCTCGAAGCGGTCGTCGAGGCGGGCGAGAGCCCGCCACAGCGGCACGTCGAGCCCGGGGACGGGCTGGGCCAGCTCCGGCCGCAACCCCAGCATCCGGTCGAGGGCGGCGACGGGGCGCACGTCCACGCGCAGCGCCGCGAGCAGGTCGCCGACGGCGGTACCGAACGCGAAGGTCGACGGGGCGTCCGGGTCGGGCGGCTCGTCGCCGAGGACGCGGCGGCGGATCGCGTCGCGCTCGGGCGCGGACAGCCCGGCGACGTACGCGGCGAGTTCGTCGAGCGCGCGGTGGGGCGCCGGCACGGGCAGGTCACGCGCGGTCAGGGCGGCGATGCGCGCGGCGACCTGCTGGATCTCCTCGGGGGTGCCGTCCTCGAGCTCGACCCGCACCAACGGCCGGTCGGGGTCGGCGCGCAGCCCGCGCCACCGCGCGAGCGCGACGAGGTCGTCGATCAGCAGCGACAGCGCCGGCGGGAGCGTGGGGGCGTCGGTCGCCACCCGCAGCGACGCCGGGTCCCGCAGGATCGCGAGGACGAGGACGGCCTGCACGATCTGGTGCACGGTCTCCGGGCCCGCACCGCGCACGGAGAACAGGGCGGCGGGCGTGTAGCCGAGCAGGCCGGCGGTGGTCGCCGCGCGGGGCAGCCGCGCGACGGTGGCGGCGGCGCGGGTGCCGAGCCCGAGCGCCGCGACGGGGACGTCGACGGTGTCGGCGATTCCCGTGGAGAACGCGAGATCGGGGTGCTCGGTGACGTAGATGCGGGCCAGTTCCCCACAGATCGCCACGACGTCGGCGGAGGCGGCGGTCTCCGCCGGGGACCGGCGTTCCCACCAGCGTTCGTCGGGGACGAGGGCGGCCAGTTGCGCGTTGCGGGCCGAGCCGTACCGGTCGAGCCACGGCATCAGGTCGAGCCAGATGTACTCGCTGAGCATCCCGGGGGACAGTGCAGTCGACCACAGCGACACGACCCGGTGCTCCTCTTCGATGCGCGACAGGCGACCGCGGTCTCGTGCGGAACGCCCGTCGGGGACTCTACCGGCCGGCGGTCCGGTCGTCGTACGACGACCGGATCAGCCGAGTTCGTCGGCGCGCCGGACCAGCATGTCCCGCAGGCGGGCCGTGTCCCGGTCGTCGAACCCGATCTCGGCGACGCGGTCGAGGCCGCCGGCGATCCCGCGCCGGATCCCGTCGAGCATCCGGACGACGGCGCGTTCGGGCACGCCGAGCCGGCCACCGGACTCGACGAAGTGGCGGCGGGTGAGCTTGTTGGCCTTGCCGTACAGGTCGAGGGCCATCGGGTCGCGCCAACCGAGGTAGGGCTGGGTGCACAGGAGGTCGTACGCCGGGGTGACGGCCCACAGCCCGGCCTCGGTCAGGTGGATGGAGAAGTTCTTCCCGTGCAGGTCGCCGTTGCCGACGGCGTACGAGTAGGCCACGAGCCGCAGCAGTTCGAGGGTGGCGACGCGGGCCGATCCGCCGCCGCGCTCGCACGCGGCGGCCAGCGCCTCGACGACGCGTTCGGTCTTCAGCCGGTACTTGGCCGCCGGGTAGACACCGAGGACCTGGCAGGCGTCCTCCTGCGCGGTGCGGTGGACGGTGTGGCCGGGACCGATCCATCGGTCGAAGCGGGCGACGAGCAGTCCCGCGTTGCCCCTGCGGTCGTAGACGAGCTGATGCCCGGCGACGGCGAGGCCGCAGGCGGTCGCGAGACCCATGAAGAAGTGCTCGTTCTCGACCAGGCGGGGGTAGCCGCGGGGCGGTGCGAGTTTGAGGATGGCGGGGCCCTGCACCGTCGCGACGGGGGCGGAGTACATCTGGGCCGACACCTTCGCCTGCACTCCCGGCAGGGAGGTCGGGTCGAGGACGACGGACTCGTGGCCGGAGATCCGGTCGAACAGCTCGTGCAGGTCCTCGCGCCGGACGGCATCCGGGTCGAGCAGGAGCGTCGACGTCGGGGGCCGAGCGCCGGCGGGGAGCACCCGCACATCGCCGATGGTGTCCGCGCCGACCGCCATGAGGATGGTGAGATGGTCGTCTTCGGAGGTCTTGGTGGCGGCGACGGCGCCGCGGAGCCGGATGCCCTCCGGCAGCAGGCCGGCGAAGAACGGGGGCACGCTGCCGCCGCCGGCGCGGACCTCCTCCCCGGTCTTCGGCACCGTCCACGCGAGGGCGGGAGCGGCCGGATCGTCGAGGTAGTCCTGCGCGTACCGGAACACGACATCGTGGCCGTCCCGGGTGAGGTGCCCGGCCAAGCGGTCGCCCTTGTACACGTCGGCGCTGTCGACGGCGACCAGGCGTTCGACCACCGCGCTCACCCGGCCCGGTCGCCGCGCGTGGTGAGGGTCAGGTCGCAGCCCAGCGCGTCGGCGATCGCCACGACGAGGTCGAGTTGCACGGTGGCGCGGCCGGACTCGAGCGACTGGACGCTCGAGCGCGACACCCCGGCGAGGTCGGCCAGCTCGGACTGGGTGAGGCCGAGCCGGTGCCGCCGGTCGACGAAGTGGTCACCGAGACCGCCGCGTCCCGTGCGGGCGCGACGGCGGGGCGTGGCCACGGCGTCTCCTCCCTGTGCTTGCGACGGCATGCTTTGCGTCGAGTGTGCCGTCGCTACGCGCAGTTGTCCAGGGCTATGCCTGCAATGGCAAGCTCAAGAGTCGCAAAGCCGGCCCGTCCACGGGAGTTCGTGGCTTCGGCCTGGCCTCGCAAGCCCAGGGGTGCGGCCGGTCAGGGCGTGACGCGATCCGGCTCGACCTCGAGCTGGGCCGCGGGCCGAAGCCGCAGCAGCACCAGGCCCGCGACCGACGCCACGATCAGTGAGCCGACGGCACCGTGCACGTGCAGCGCGTTGACGGCGATCCCGGCGCCGACCAGACCCGCCAGCAGCGCACACCACAGAACGACTTTCGCGACCACCATGACCCAAGCACCTTCCCGAGGCCCCCCGCCCGACTACGAAGAATAGTGCGCTGGGTCACACGATCGCGGGAGGGGCGCGGCGTGTCCGCTCGCCGGAGGCACAGGGCACACGCCGCGCAGCGGCACAGGGCACACGCCGCGCAGCGGCACAGGGCACACTGTTGCCCATGAACTCGGAGGAGATCCTGCGCCCTCTCGAGGGCATCCGCGTCCTCGAACTCGGCAACTACATCGCCGCACCCACCGCGGGCCGGCTGCTCGCCGACTTCGGCGCCGAGGTCATCAAGGTCGAACGTCCCCGCACCGGCGACGAACTGCGCAACTGGCGCCTGTACGCCGGGGACACGTCGATGCTGTACCGCACGGTGAACCGCAACAAGAAGTCCATCGTGGTGGACCTGCGTACCGACGCGGGCCGGGCCGTGATCCTCGATCTGGTGCGCCACTGCGACGTGCTGCTCGAGAATTTCCGGCCGGGCACCCTGGAGAAGTGGGGCATGGGCCCCGAGGTGCTGTCGGAGATCAAGCCCGACCTGGTGATCACCCGGATCTCCGCGTTCGGCCAGACGGGGCCCCTCGCGGATCGCCCCGGATTCGCGGCCGTCGCCGAGGCCGTCGGCGGGTTCCGCGAACTCGTCGGGGACCCGGACCGGCCGCCGGTGCGGGTCGGGGTGTCGATCGGCGACTCCATCGCCGGGCTGTACGCGGCCTTCGGCTCGGTCACGGCGCTGCTGCAGCGGCAGCTGATCGGGTCGCTGCCGATGGTGAACCGGGTCGTCGACGTCGCCCTGAACGAGTCGATGCTGTCGATGATGGAATCGCTGATTCCCGACTACCTCGCCTACGGCGTCCGGCGCGAACGGGTCGGCGGCCGCATGGAGGGCATCGCCCCCTCGAACGCCTACCCCTGCTCGGACGGCACCTCCGTGATCATCGCCGGCAACGCGGACGCCATCTTCCAGCGCTACATGCGCACCATCGAGCGGCCCGACCTCGCCGACGATCCCGGCCTGACCACCAACCACGGGCGGTGGGACCGGCGGGAGGAACTCGACGCCGCGATCGCCGACTGGACGCGGCGCCGGCCGCGCGACGAGGTGCTCGGGATCCTCGAGGCCGCGGGGGTGCCGTGCGGGCCGATCTACACGGCGGCCGACATCGTCGACGACGAGCAGTACCGGGCCCGTAACATGATCCAGCACTTCGCCGTCGACGTCGGCGAGGACGAGCCGAAACAGGTCGGGTTCCCGGGCATCGTGCCCGTGCTCGGCGGCCGGTCGCTGCCGATCCGCAACGTCGGGCCGGACCTGGGCGAACACACCCGCGAGATCCTCGGCGGCCTGCTCGGCCGGACCGAGGCCGAGATCGACGAGCTCCTGGAGGTGGTGTCGTGAGCGGTGGTGTCGTGAAGGCCGGGGCACCGCAACTGCGCGATGTGACCCTGCGCGACGGGCTGCAACTGACCGGCAAGGTGCTGCCCGTCGAGCGCCGGGCACAGATCGTCCGTGCCCTGCTGACCGCCGGCGTGCCGCAGCTCGAGATCGGCTCGATGGCCCGGCCCGATCTGGTGCCCCCGATGGCCGGCACCGTCGAACTGATCGGGATGCTCACGCCCGAGGAACTCGACCGCTGCTACATCTGGGTGGCCACGCCGCGGCACGTGGAGAAGGCGGCCGCCGCCGGCGCCCGGCACTTCCAGTACTGCCTGTCGGTGTCGGATGCACACAACCGTGCCAACATCGGCCGGGACACCGACGCGAGCCTCGCCGCGATGCCCGCCGCGGTGGAGCACGCCCGCGCTGCCGGCGGCAGCATCCAGCTCTGCCTGGCCACGGCGTTCACCTGCCCGTTCGACGGGCCTGTCGACCCCGACCGGGTGCTCGAGATCGCGTGCGACCCCCGCGCCGACGGCGCCGCCGACGTCGTCCTGGCGGACACCCTCGGCCAGGCCGTGCCGGCGCAGGTCGCGGCGCTGGTGTCCCGGGTGCGCGACGACTCCCCCGCCCGCCGCATCGTCTTCCACGGCCACGACACCTGGGGTCTGGGCGTCGCCAACAGCCTCGCGGCGATCGGGGCGGGCGCCGCGGTGGTGGACGGTTCGCTCGGCGGTCTCGGCGGCTGCCCGTTCGCCCCCGGCGCGAGCGGCAATACCGCGAGCGAGGACCTGCTCTTCGCCACCCGGCCCCCCTGGCTGACCCCGGCGGTGTTCGCCGACCTGGTCCGGCTCGGCGAGTCCGTCGTCGCCGAGCTGGGCGAGCCGAACCGCTCCCGCGCTGCGCAGGGGGCCCGATCCGAGGCCGCGGCGTTCGAATGGGTGGTGAACCGGTGAGGGTGCTGATCGCTCCGGACAGTTTCAAGGGCACGTACCGGGCCGCGGAGGTCGCCGAGGAGGTGGCGGCCGGCGCGGAATCCGCCGGGCTCGAGGCGATCCGGATGCCGGTGGCCGACGGCGGCGACGGCACCCTCGACGTGCTCACCGGCCCGCTCGGCCTCGAGCTGATCGAGATGGAATCCGTGAACCCCTGGCGCGCACCGTGCTCGGGATCGTTCGGACTCGGCGAGGACGGCACCGCAGTCGTCGAACTCGCCACCTTCAGCGGAATCACCACACCGCACAAGGGCTTCCGTGATCCGATGACGGCGGACACCTACGGCACCGGGCTGGCGATGGTCGAGGCGCTGCGGCGCGGCGCCACGCACATCGTCGTCGCGGCCGGCGGGTCGGCCACGACCGACGGCGGGCTCGGCGCGATCACCGCCATCGTGGAGGCCGGCGGCCTGGGCACCGCCACCGTCACGGTGCTGACGGACGTGACCACCCGCTACGCCGACGCCGCCGTGGTGTTCGGCCCGCAGAAGGGCGCCGACGAGACAGCCGTGGAGCGGCTCACGCGGCGCCTCGAGGACGCGGCCGTGACGCTTCCGCGTGATCCGCGCGAGGTCGACGGCACCGGCGCGGCCGGCGGTTTCGCCGGCGGCATGTGGGCGCAGTTCGGCGCGGACCTGCGCTCGGGAGCCGAATTCGTGCTCGACGCCGTCGGTTTCGACGCGGCCCTCGCCGGCGCCGACCTCGTCGTCGTCGGCGAGGGCCGCCTCGACGGACAGTCCCGTGCCGGAAAGATCGTCTCGGCGATCCTCGCCCGGGTCCACACGGTGCCGGTGGTGGCGGTGGTGGGATCCGTCGGCGACGACCTCGGTGACTACCGCGACCGATTCGCGGAGATCATGGTCGCCACCGATCTCGACGCCATGCGTGCGGCCGGCGCCCGGCTCGCACGCCGCGCCTGAATCGAACGATATTCCGGGGGAACGTCATTCGCACGGGGGTGCGGTGACGGTCGTCGTCGGCGGCGTCGGGCCGGGGTGGGGGCCGAGGTCGGGGTCGGACGCCCGCACCGACCAGCCCGCGGGACGGGCCTCGGGCGCCTGCGCGGCCGGAGTGTCGCGCCCCGGGCACGGAACCGCGGACGGCGTCCCGGTCTCCGGCGAGAGGCTGGTCTGCGGTGCGGGCACGGACCGGACGGCGTCGGCCGGGCGCGGCGGCTCGGACGGTCCGGCCCCACCGATGGCGACGGCCAGCCCGCCGCCGAGCAGCACGGCCAGCGCGACGAGGGCCGACACCAGCACCGCCACCCGGCGGCCCGGGGAAGGTGCCGGGACCGGCGGCCGATCGGTGTGTGCGGCCACGAGCGCGGCTCCGGTGGCCCGGTGCCACGGCACGCCGTGCGGGGTCACGAACGGCACGCCGAGCACCGCGGACAACTCCCGGGCGACCGCGGCGTCGCCGGGTCGCAGGTCCAGGAAGGCCAGCGCCTCCGGCGCCACCCCGGCCCGCGCCACGGCCTCGTCCGCGGCCTCCGGCAAGGCCGGGGCGATCCCACCGAAGTCGTCCTCCGCCACGGCGACCGACGCGAGGACCGCCCCCGAACGGATGTCGGCGACCGACGCGGTCGTGGCCGCATCGTCGCGGCCGATCAGTGCCACCACCCGTACACCCTCGAGTTCCGGGGCCGCGGCGAGGAAGGCCAGCCGGGCCTCGTCGACCCCCACGGCCTGCACCGGCACCGCGGAGTCCGGCACGACCGCCTCGGACGCCACCAGTCCGGCGCGGGCAAACGGCACCCCGGCCCGCGCGGCCCGCTCGGTCATCACCGCGAGCGCCCGGCGCACCGCCTCCGCGTCCGCGCGTTCGCCGGCGGCCCACCGCTGCGTGTCGAACGGTCCGAGCGCCGGAACGTCGGCATCCACGAGCACCGCACAGACCTCACCGGCATCGATCGCAACGCCGAGCACCGCACGCATCACTGCCCTTCCGCCGACGGGACGATGCCCGAGCGTAACGCACCGTGGCGGAAGGACGTGGCGTCCGAAACCGCTGTCGCTACTCCTTCTCCCCCGCCCTGCGCGTCGTGACCGGCAGCACGAGCCGGGACCGGTGGGCGGCGTCCCGGTAGATCTTGTGGGTGACCGGGCGGCCCACCGGCAGGTGGAACGCATCCGGCGGGAGCAGCGCGTTGTGCTCGTCGGCCAGCGGCTCCCCGTTGGACAGCTCCACGGTCAGCTTGTGACCCGGCTGGAAGGTGTTCGCGAACGGGTAGAGGCGCAGCACGTACTCCTCGATCTTCCCGGGCTCGACCGGCACAGCGCGGGTGTGCGGGTGGTACGGGTTGCCCTCGGTGGTGCGCTCGTCCAGCTCGCGGTGCGAGGCCTTCAGGTAGCCGGTGGTGATCAGCTGGCGCTTGCCGCCCGGGGCGTAGTCCCACAGGCGCAGGATGAAGTTCGAGTCCGGCTGGTCGATTTCCGCGAAGATGTGCGCGGCACCGGTGCCGATCATCTCCGTCGACTCCTCGAACACCGGGGTCTCCCACCTCAGGATCTCGACCTTGTCGGTGACGGTCAGCGGGGCCTGATAGAAGCCGTCCGGGGCGGCGTACTGCGCACCCATCGGCTCCGGCTCGGTGGAGAGCTTGCCGCGCGGGCGCAGGTAGAGGGACGTGTATTCGATGTCCTTCGGCGGCCACTGGTTGCCGGTCACCCGCTCACGCGAGCCCTCGACGAAGACGCTCACCGCGGGCTCGTCCATGATCCCGTTGTCGATGCCCTTGATCCAGTAGTCGTACCAGCGGAACATCTTGTCGTGCTCCTCGATGAAGGGGCGCGACTGCATGGGCGGGTACGGGCCGATGTCCAGCTTCTTCGGACCCTTCAGCGCGTCGAAGAGTTCGATCGTGCCGTCCATCGTCCAGCCGCGACCCTGGTCGATCTGCAGATAGACCGGGATGTCGATGTTCGGGGCCAGAGTGATGGGGTTGCGCTCCTCGTACCACTCGCCGTCCAGCTCGTTCATCACGATGTCGAACCAGGCCTCGTGGTGCTTCGGGTAGTTCAGCACGTGGACCAGGTTCGGCCAGGCGGCCACATCCGGATCCTCGAGGCGCTCGGCGACGCGCTCCCTGATCTCCTCCGGGGAGTACGTCTCGAGCATGCGGGACTTGACGTTGTCGGTGAAGGCCCAGCCGGAGTCGCCGCCGCGGCCCTCGCGGGCGGCCCGCGGCATGAACCACATGATGCCGCCGTGGTAGGTGGTCTCGTAGAAGTCGTAGTGGCCGCCGCTGACGAAGATCGCCTTCAGATGCGGCGGACGCTCCGCGGCGGCGAGCACCTGCATCGACCCGAAATAGGAGATGCCGATCATGCCGACGTTGCCGTCGCACCACGGCTGCTCGGCGACCCACTCGATGAAGTCGTAGGCGTCCTGCCCCAGCGGCACGCCGCCGGCGTTGTAGTTGCCGATGTGTTCGCCCTCGGAGGCGCCGGAGCCGCGCAGGTCGCCGATCACGTGGACGTAGCCCTCCGCGACGACGCGGGCGATGTCCCCGGCTTCGATGCAGCCGTCCCACATCGGGCTGGGGCGACGCTGCGGCGGCGTCGTGAGGGCGAGCGCCTGCAGCTCCTTGCCGTAGGGGCTCAGCGCGACCAGCGCCGGTCGAGGCTTGTCGTCGACACCCTGGTAGGCGTCTGCCGCCAGCTCGATCCCGTCCCGCATCGGGACCCGGAGATCCTTGTGGATGTGGATGGTCTGCCCACCCGCGTCGAATTCTTCGAAATCGGCCATGAGTCTGCGACTCCTATCCTCTGTCAAGACTTCTGGGTGAACTGTGTGCGGTAGCCGTGCAGCGACGTGAAGAACGGGGACGGTTCGAGCGTCGGATCCCCCTCGTAGCCGAGTTCCTCCGCCACCGGCGCGAACGGCGAGTACGCCGAATCCGTCTCCTGCAGACCGGCGCACAGGCACCGATGGGCCGCGCCGCGGACGCCGCCCTCGATGTCCACACTCTCCCGGAGTGCCTCGGCAGCCTGGTCCCGATCGAGTTCGACGCCGTACGCGACACCGTCCGCCCGACGGTACGGATGCCCCAGGTACAGGTTATTCGGGCGGATCTCGTCCCGCAGGTACTGCAGGCTCGACCGGTACGCGTCCGGATCCTCGTAGCCGGGGAAGCCGTTGGCCGCCCCGTGGACCTGCACGGCGTCGCCGACGAACACGGAGTTCTGCCCCTCGACGACGTACGCGACCGATCCTGCGGTGTGCCCGGGGATGGAATGCACCGAGACGGTGACGTCGCCGCCGAGGGACAGCCTTTCGCCGCCCCGCACCAGCATCGTCGGCTCCATCTCCCCGGAGATGACGGCCTCCGCGGTGGCGGTCTGCTTCGCAGCGCCCTCGGGATCGTGCAGGTACTGCCCACGCACCGACAGGTACTCGTCGACGTGGGCCCGCCGCGAGCGCAACAGGTGCGCGTCGGCCTCGTGGATCACGACCCGGGCCCGTCTGCCGGTGAGTTCCCACAGGGCGCGCGCCCCACCGATATGGTCGATGTGGCCGTGGGTCAACAGGATCCAGCGCACGTCCTCGATCCTGCGCCCGAGAGCCTCGAGCGCAGGAGCCATGCCCTCGGCGGGCGACGAGGCGATCCCGGTGTCGACGATCGCCGGCTCCGGGGCGTCGATGAAGAAGCTGTAGAGACCGAATCGACCCCACGGCGAGACGAGCGGATGAATCTTCACGTCCTGCACCACGTCACTCCCCCCGGCCGGGTCGGGCCTGCCGAAGGAACTCCGCCGTCTCCTCGAACGCCCGGTGGAACTCCGGGATCCACGAGAAGTTCTGGACGAAACCGTGATTGGCGCCCGCGTAGCGCCGCACCGTCGCGTCCACTCCGGCCTCGGTCAGACGCCGGCCGTAGAGCTCGCCCTCGTCGCGCATGGGGTCGAACTCGGCGGTGACGATCAGCGCCGGGGGCAGCCCGGTGAGATCCTCGCGCTTGATGGGCGACACCCGCGGGTCGGCCGGGTCGGCACCGCTGTCGACGTAGAAGGAGTTGAAGCCCTTCAGTCCGGCCGTCTCCACGCCGTACCCTTCGGCGTTCTCCCGCAGGGAGGCGTAGCGGTCGACGTCGAAATCCAGGTCCAGCGACGGGTAGTACAGGACCTGATGCGTGATGCGGTCGAATCCCTCGTCGCGGGCCATCGCGGCGACGGCGGCGACGAAGGTGCCGCCCGAACTGTCACCGGCCAGCGCAAGGGTCTCACCGTTCCACTTCAGGGCCTCGCCGTTCTCGGCGGCCCACCGGACCACCCCGAGGCAGTCCTGGAGGCCGGCCGGGAACGCCGCCTCGGGTGCCCGGCGGTAGCCGACGGAGACGACCTTCAGCCCGGTCTCCTCGGCCAGGTTCCGCGCGACGTGGTCGTGCGTGTCGAGGCTTCCGAGGAAGAACGCGCCGCCGTGGAAGTACACCAGCAGTCCGTACGAGTCGGCGTCGACCGGGGTGTAGATCCGGACCGGCACGTCCCCCGACGCGGTCTGCGCGGTCGTGTCCTCGACGGCATGGAGGGGCAGGCGCTCCTCGACGGGAGCAACCTGCGACTCCTCCGCTGCACGCATGGCCGCGGGGTCGAGCGGGCCCTCGGGCGGGGCCGGCAGGTTCGCCAGGACCTGTGCGATCTGAGGATGCAGTGCCATGGCGTCAGACCTGCGGCTGGGAGACGGACGCCTGGGACGACGGCTTCTGCCCGGGGAAGACGTCGTTGACCTCGTCCTCGGTCCATCCCTGACGGGAGATGCGCTGCAGCTCGTCCGTCACCGGCTTGCGGGTTGCCTGGTACGACGCGAGCGCCTCCCTGACGGAGTCCGCCTCCCGCAGGGCGTCGGCGAGACCGCCGGCGTCCAGGATTGCCGAGTTCGCGCCCTGGCCCTGGTGGTGCAGCATCGAGTGGGCCGCGTCGCCCACGAGGACGACCGAGTCCGAGTGCCACGTGTCGACCGGGTCGATGTCGTAGACCGCGCGGATGTTCACGGTGTCCATGTCGAGGTCGCGTGTGATGTTCACGATGCGTTCGTCGAAGCCTTCGACGGTCCTCAGGAGATCGTCCTTGGTGATCTGCGGCGCCCAGGTGCTGTCCGGGCACAGGGCAGTGATGTCGAAGGACACCTGGCCCCGGTGGCGCAGCGGCAGCAGGTAGACCTTCGTTCCCTTGCCGATGTACATCCGGAGATTGTCGTCGGTGACCATCCCGTGGGCGTCGTCGACGGAGATCACTGCGCGGTAGGCGTGCTCGCCGGAGAACCGTGGGTCCTTGTCGCTGAACAGCTCCCGGCGCACCACCGACTTGATGCCGTCGGCGCCGACGACCAGGTCGGCCTCGACGGTCGTGCCGTTCGTGAAGGTGAGGACGGAACGGTCGCCCCGGTCCTCGACGGTCTGCAGCTTGTGACCGAGGTGCACCATGCCGTCGGGGAGCACGCCCAGGAGAGCGTCGATGAAGTCACCGCGGTGGATCAGGTAGGTCTTCGTCTGGTCGGCGGAGGCCGGCCAGGTGTCCTTCATGATCGGATCACCGGTGGCGGTGAGGATCTCGAAGTAGTCACTCGGCGAGCTCACGTTCGCGATCGCGTCGAAGATCCCCCATTCGCGGAAGCGGTCCATGCTGGACGGGCGCAGACCGATGCCGGCGCCGACCTCCCGGACCTCGGTGGCCTGCTCGTACACGTCGACATCGGCGCCGAGCAGGCTCAGTGCCTTGGCCGCCGCCGCGCCGGCGTATCCCGCGCCGACGATGGCGACGCGGAGGTTCTTCAGGTCTGAAGGCTGCATGGGTCTCTTCTCTCTGGGTCGGGCGTACGGGAGCGCCCTGGGAGTGGATGCGCTGGGTTGTCCTGGGGCGATCAGGACTGGATCGTGAGGAAGTCGGCCGGGTTCTCGACGAACAGCGTGGTGATCGTGGCCTCGTCCAGACCGGCCTCGCGCAGGTCCGGAATGAGGTCCTCGAAGAGGTAGTTCACGGTGTGGCCCTTGACACCCGGCCACCCGAGCGGGCTGCAGTTGGCATCGACGCCGGCGAGTGCCTGGTCGAGGTGGCCCTCCCCGAGGAACCGGAGGAAGTGGTCCAGGCGTTCCTTGCGCGGCCGGGCCCAGAACGGCGGGTCCTCGAGTTCGGTCTCGTATCCGAAGGTGTCGAAGCCGACGCGGCCACCCTGTTCGGCGATCCAGGTGTCGCGCGTCTTCTCGGCGTTCACGCCGTCGTCGGCGTGCCCGAACAGCACGCGGTCCAGCGGGAGGCCGGATGACGGAGCTGGACAAGCGCATCTACCGTGCTGCCGCTTGCGCCGCGCTGAGCACCGGCGTGCCGATCCTGACCCACCTGGCGATCGACGCCGAGAACGCCATCACC